>CAZBEU010000517.1:0-4109 GCA_964491005.1 uncultured archaeon
TTTTAAAGTTGAATTTAAAAGTCATGCAGATTTATACTTTCACTCGGATTCGGTTGAATATAAAATCTTAATTTCACCAATTTTTATATGTGAACAAACTCCAAAATCCATTGAAAAAATCATCCCATTCCCATATCAAAGAAGTTCAAATATCCACTATATTATAAAGGATAATCTATCTGAGTTCCTTAATTTTATTGAAAATCAGTATTTTCTTATAAATAGATATGAAGGAAATAAAAAGAAAATTAAATCGAAAATAGACTATGACTCTGAATTAATAAATACATTACAGAAATATTCCTTACCATTTCTTGCAAGTGGGGTAATATTATATCTTAGTTATCCTTTTATGTTGGATTATATAAAAATTATTATCGGAATTGGGTCAAGTATTATTTTTATATACTCCATATTACTCATCTATTATTATATTAACTACAAAAAGAAGATAAATGCTCAAAATAACCAAAACAGGAATATAATTAAACAAAGAGATATTAACCTTGATGAAATCGATATAGAACTTATATCACAAGAATTAAATAAAAAAGAAATGGACCAATTTATTTATGAATGCTTTGGTAAAGAACATCAGTTTGATAAATTAATTCATAAAAATACAGAAATTTCTAATATAGATAGAAAAAGAGAGGATGATAAAATTAAAAAAAAACTAATAATAACTCAGAGAGAAAAATTAATTAAAAAATATATTGATTTTCTTGAAGATTAGAATCAATTGATTTTTCCTTTAAATATATTTATCCTATATTTAAGTAATGATGAATTTTCAAAATATTTTTAAAATTACATTTATTATAGGAATAATTATCTCATTCTTCTCTTTATTTTTGGAATACTATAGCTATAAAGGATTTGATGAGACGGGTAATCTGATTTTATCTTGGAATTTTAGTTTTATTTTTAATTGGACGACAAATTTGGAGGAAACAGGATATAACGATGTTTTAAGACCTTCAGACTTAGGAATCCCCGTTGAAATTTATATTATTTTCATTTTATTATTAGTTATATCTGTTTTTATAATATTATTTAAAGATATTCTAAATTCCAAGGAAATTAATAAATTACAGCCCTATATGTATGTATTATTTGCATTAGTGCTTTTTCTTGGATTTTTTATATTTATTATTCCGACATTTTATCTAATTAGTAACGATTTGTTATTCCCAATTATAACCTATCCAAATGAAGAGATTGGAATAACTTATATCTATTCGGTTAATTACGGATATTTATTTTTATTTTTATCGTTTATTTTTATATTTCCTTATGTAGCATTTTATTTTTATACAATTCAGAATTATGAGATCGCTAATAACGACTCAGATAAAAAATTAAATGAATTTTTAGTAAAGGAAAACGAACCATTCGACATTGATAAGTTCATAGCTGAAGAAGACATAAAATCTCAATTTCAAAAAATTCAGAGAAATGAGGAACTTAAACTTAAAAACCAAATAATTAGGGAAGGAGGGATTTAAATGATTGATGTCGATATTATTGATTATAAATTAAAGGAACTCATTAATGTTTGCAAAAAAACTCAAAATTATAAGAAATTAGCTGTTGCTTGTTTCATACTACTAAGTAATCTAATGAATGAAATTGGATTAAGATTAGGTATAAGACCACGTAATAAGAATTCAGATGAAAATATTTATGAGTATATGATGAAAATAAATACTAATTCCAAAAATAATTTTAAAATTGAATTTTTTAATTTAGATCTAATAAAAGTCTGCAAGCGTATTGAACTCCTCTTTCTAAGATCTAAAGGAAATCTTGATTTACAACAAATATCTGAGGGTTTTAATATATATTATGAATTAAGAAAAATCAAGGTTCCTAACCTGAATAATAAGATACAATTTCAAAATATTGAAGGATTAAATACATTATCAAAATCACGTTTAGGAATGACATCCAGAACTAAAAATCAAAGTAATAATCAAATTCAAAATCTAATTCTATATAAAATAGCTAAAAAAGAACAAAATTTAAGAAATCAACTTAGAAGAAAATATGATCCAGAATTGTTTGAAAATGTAATAGCACTTCAACAATCTATTAAATCATTGGACAAAAAAAAAGATAATAAAATTAAAATCCATGGAAATTTAAAAGAAAATCTTGTTTATAAAGAATCACGCTATAGAATTATCGGATTTTTTCTATTAGGAATCTTCCTTGCACTTCTTTCATTTGGAATTAGTATGACTTATGAAGCTATGGAATATCCAATTATTGTAGAGGAAATAGGATCCTTTATCCTTATAATATATGGATTTTCTCTACTTATTTTTTTTATATATTGGAATTTCTTTTTAAAAGAGGGTAAATCATAGTCGATGAAATTATATACAAATCTGGACATTCTTAAGTGTTATTTTTTCGGGATATATAAATAGGTTGTTTTTAAAAAGAAATTAATGTACTCTATTGGAATTGCTGCTTCGATATTAGGTGTGTGTATTAAAACATTGATAAGATGGCATCGGGCACATAAGATTTATTATGTAAGAACACCAGGAGGTCACAGAAGATTTCCACTTAAGGAGCTCCAGAGACTTTTAGAAGGGCGGTATGATGATGTCTCGAGAAAGAATAATTATAGTAAGATATCTAATACATGTGCGATCCATGGGAGAGTATCGTCACATAAGTAATATAAATGAGGGGATTTAGAGCGACAAGTTCAATTACTTAAGGATTATGCTCATTCTCATGATCTTAGAATCTATAAGGTGTATAAGGATATTGCTTCTGGATTAAATACAAAGCGTAAGGGCTTATTAAGAGTGCTTCGAGATGCAAAAAAGCAGAAATTTTCGCTCATATTAGTATCCTATAAGGATAGACTCACTCGATTTGGATATAGATATCTCCAGCACTATGTCTCTGAATTTGGAGTATTGATCAAATATCTTAAGACATTAGAGGAGAGAAGCCCTGAAAGTGAAATGATTGAAGATTTAATAGCGATTATTCATTCTTTCAGTGGGGAACTTTACAGAATGAGAGCAAGCACATAATGGTTAGTAAATCTTTAGAGTTTTTTCTTTTAAATAGAACGATGTATTTATAGGATCCATAATATATTCTTCCTTTCAGGACCCCAGACGAGTTATGGTAGCACAGATAATTTCAAGAACATTTTCCCTTATTCCAAAATCGCAAAATAAGAGAGCTATTATGAACTCAATAAAACGATATTTCATGAAATTTCGGGATTTAGAGAATATCTACATTAAAACCTTACTTTATGCTCTTCGAAAGGGTAAATTAACCATAGAAGATTTTTCAATGAAATTAGATTTTGAAAAAGTCATAGATTTCTTTATCAAGAATACAAAAGATTCTTTCACGAGAGATTATTTAAATTATTTATTTAGTTTATGCAAACTCCAAGATCTTCAAGGAGAAATATTAGTTAAGAGAATTAAAGAAATTTTTAATATTTATCTAGAGTTTTTCCATCAATTAGAACAAGATATCTTAGATTAAAAAGGTGAAAAAAAAATATCATCAAATAAAATACTTTCAAATTATTTAGAAAAAATTATTTTTAATGAAATAAAGTTGAAAAAACTAAAAGAGAAAGTTGAAAAAATAGAATTAACCAAAGAAACACAAAAAAAACTTGTTAAATTATTTATATCTCATTTAGCAAATATCTTTGAGATGTTAAATGAGAAATTACCATTCTATTTTGAAAATTATACAATAAAAAAAAAAGAAACAAATGAAAATAATAACCATTCAAATGAATCTTTAGAAATTTTAGAAATTCAAAATGAACTAAAAAATAAAAATGAATTTCTTATGGATATTGGTTTTAGAATCAATGAAATTTATAAAAAACTTATTTAATTTTATAGAAATTTAATAAATTTATAATTTTATAACTAAGTTAGAAAAGATCCTAATACATTACAACCTTTAAAGCTAATATTGGATAATTTATTTTTTGGTGTGACCTACAAACGGCTTAAAGATAGTGGTTTCTTACGAATATAGAATCGCTTCAACTATAGATTGACGTGTCTATCATAGAAAACCATTCTATTATTTTAGGGAGGATT
>CAZBEU010000518.1:0-1792 GCA_964491005.1 uncultured archaeon
CAGATATATCCTGCAAACTGATATTTTTGGTTAAATCAATAGAAAATATTAATCCTTTTACTCCTAAGATATAATTATTAAGAAGAAATCTATATCTTTTTTCTCCTCCAAAATCCCATAATTGTAATACACACTTCAAATTCGCTATCTCGGGTTCTTTTATGGAGAATTCAACACCTATTGTATTATGTGACGATTCAAGAAACTCATTATATACATATCGATGAACAAATGTTGTTTTACCTGATAATGTATCGCCAAGTATTATTATTTTTAAAACATATTTTGATTCTTTCATCAATCTCTCTCTTTAATAAAATTCTAAATGTTTTATAGGAAAATAAATATATTTTATTCTTTAAATAAAATTTATCAACCTTTATTGTCTAATATAAATCGTAAAATTATTTTCTAGTATTTAAAATTTATTAAATAAGACTTGGCTTATTTTTCAATAAATTAGAATTTTAGAGAAGTAAATTTAATTTTTATTTTTAAATTGAAAAAATAACAAATTAAAATTATTATTTATTATAGATATTTCTTAAAGAACTCTAACATTTTTTCTGGAGTATGGCTAAACCAATCATATGATTCTAATCGTTTTGTGGTTCCTTTAATCCAATACATTTCTTTTTCGACCTGTAATTCGTTATAGTATTCTTTTACCCAATCAAGGTTTGCCCATGGATCTCCTTCTGCTTGAACTACTAAAGTAGGGACTGTGATATTTTTTACGTTAGATAGACATGATACGTAAAAATCAACTCCGCCACGTTCAAGGTTTATTTCATTTGCTCCTCTTATTTTTTTTTCAGAAAATCCATACCCTTTGATGAAATCTGAAATAACTATTGGTTGATTTGCTATAAGTGCTTTGATATTCTTATAATCCTGAAGTCCATTTTCAATTCCATATGCATAAGTAGTGGAATTCGCGCCCATACAATAACTTAGAAGGCCTATATTGCTATCTTTATAATCATTATGAGTTGATATAAATTTAACCGCAGCAAATACATCTTTATATTCTTCAACACCTCCAGCAATCCATTCAATTGTACCTTTCTCACTATTGCCGTGATTTCTTAAGTCATACATTAGTACAGTGTATCCTTCTTTTATAAGATGTTTCATTGTATTCAAATAATTTATTTCTTTTTTATATGGCTTTGTCATTCCTTTTCCTTTAGGCGTATACCCACTTCTGCTAGATTGCATTCCAAAATGTGTAAATATAATAACTTTTTCTTTCTTTCCTTTAACTAGCCATCCAGATAAGTTAACACCATCACTTGCTTTAAATGTTACATCCTCATACTCAAATCCGAATTCTTTCGGATTACTAAATACGGGGGAATGTCCTGGTTTTGCAACTGAATTTGCGATAAATTTTTCTAACATTTTAATTCCTCTATCCTTTAATTTATTTTTATCTCACTTATCTTTTATATTACTTTTAAATTTAGTTTAAATGAGTGACGAGTCACTCAATATTATTATAAGAAATGAATCATTGCTCATATATAAATGTTTTTTTTTGTAATAATAAAGCTTAATAATTATAAAGTATAGTTTATTTATAAATAATTATGAGTCATCACTCATTATAATCATATTAAAAATTAGAATTAAAATTATTTATATGTCAAAAAATAAAGAGAGAAGACAGGAAATATTAAATCATGCTCTAAATTTATTTGTCGAAAAAGGTTACCATGAAACACGTACTTCTGAAATTTCAGAGAGTGTTGGAATTGCTTCAGGGACCTTATTTAACTATTTTGATAAG
>CAZBEU010000519.1:0-4494 GCA_964491005.1 uncultured archaeon
AAGATATTAAAAACAAAGTTGAAGCTAAAGTTGCTGATTATATATTAATTTATGAAGAAGGAATTACTCAAGGGTTATTAAAAGATATTCCGTCAATGCTTGGGTTAAGAATGTATTATAATGCTGTTTTTTCTACTATTAATTATATTGTTAAATTTGAATCAAATACGACAGAAGCACAGCAGGCTGAAATTTCAGAAAAAGCATTTAATAATTATCTATATGGAGTAAGATTATAAAATATGGATCTTTTTACTCATTTTGTTTTTGGTTTACTAATGTATGTCCTTATTTTAAAAGATGTGACTTTTAATTATATTATACTTGCTTTATTTGCATCAATTTTGCCTGATTTGGATGTTTTTTTATTCCCTTTAAAAAGAAAATTTAAATCGAAATACCTTGACCATCGTGGAGGATCTCATTCTTACATAGTTGGAATAATAGCATCTTTGATTATTGCTTTTTTATATGCTTTACTTACACATCAATCTTTTTTCTTATCTTAGCTTATAAGCTCTATTTTTTATAGTCTTCATATATCTATGGATCTTCTTACAACATCAAAAATTCCCTATTTATATCCTCTTTCTAAAAAGGAATATTGTTTTTATGTAGAAAAAGCAGGTAGTCTGTTTACAATGATAAGTTCAATAGTTTTTCTAATCTTATTGGGATTATTAGTATATAATTCTTCTGATATTTTTCTGCTTAATTTATACGCTAATGTTTATACAATTTTTTTTATTGCATATTACATATACCGAATACTTTCAAAAATCCTGATCTCTTTAGATCTTAAAAAAGACTATAAATATTTTCTTGGAATTTCACCTTTTAATTATTTTTTATATAAATTTAATTATTCTGGAAGTAAAATTTCACAAAGCATCGAGATAAAATCTCATTTTTGGAAAAAAAGAAAGATTCACAGTGTTGATAACATTTTAGATACTGAAGAAAAAGAGATATTCATGAAAGCTATAGAGAAGTGTCAACAAATATACTATTATACAAAATGGACTTTGTTTCCAATTTTTGTTCGAAATGGTTTTATATTTACTGTGAAATTTTTCTTTCTGGAAACCATGATAAAAAACAGAACGATGTATATTCAATTTGATTTTAATAAGCTTACTCATAATTTAATTAATACTTCTCGAGGATCTGGTATTATTTCGACTATTTCTTGAAATCTTATAAAAACTATAATTATTTATAAAAACCATATAATTTTGATTACATCTAACAACCTTATAAGAATATCAATTGAGAGAAGTATTTCAATGCTATTTCTTCCGCTTTACTGAAATCAGAAGATTGACCTTTGAAAGTTTTCAGTTCTTTAGAGAATTTTTCTTCAAACTCTTTTACAAAATTCTTATGGGCAATTTCAGATGCTTGAGTTGAGTAATCAATAATTATAACGCTTACAAAGTATTCACGAGATATAAATCTCACTTCCCTGCCTTTTAAATTAATTGATTATAGCTCTTCTGACGTTTTAGTTGTTTCTTGGACTAAAGAATTTATTACAGAGAAAACTCCTGCAATTAAACCTGATTCTTCTTGATCAAATTTTCTATAAAATGATTTATTAAACAATTCAATTCCGCTTTTATTAAAAACCATTATCAAGTGAATTTTCTGTCTTTGTAATAGCCAAGGATTTTTTGATACTTCCAAAAAAGCGTAGCAATTTATATATACTCCTATATGTTGAATGAATATGGTTAATATTGCAAAATTAATAAATACATTAGTATAACTGCTGGGATCAGTGAATTCTATTGTAAATGGAACAATTGCAACAGAAAGTGATAAAAGAATTCCAACTATTAGTCTAGACATGAATGTTTTTTGTTTTCTTGACCATGCTTCTTTTATGCTCCGGTAAAGCATAAACACTAACAAAACAAATGTTAAAAAATAAAAACAAGCCATAATAATTGCTATGGGACTTTTTGAATATGTAAATAGATGGTATGCTTGAAATGATTCATTTATTACTGGAGGTCTTGAAATTAATCCTCCAATCATTGCAAATATAAACATAGACATTATTGTTTGTTTTACTGTGAATTGAGTATTTTTTTCAAATACTTCAAGCAACATTATAAGTGCGAATAAAGTAGTCATATCTAATATTTCGCTTATGATATGAAAGATTAGTGCAATATCATTATTACTAAGTATTAATTTAAAATATCCAAAGAAATTTGCTAAGATGTGGCTAGCTAGATAAAATAATAAATATTTTAAAATCTTTTGTTTAGTTTTAATATAATATCTTACGAAATAAATAAAAAACGAGAATGATATTATACCAAAAAGAAAAAAAGATACCTCATACATAATAATAAAGATAGTTGTAACATCTGCCATATGATTACCTCAAATTTTATTTAGCTCCTTTTCTAATTAATATTAGATTTAGAATTTAAGGTTTTTTTTTATTCATTTGTTATTTTTTTAGTATCTTATAAAGAACTATCTAATATAGAATTAAAAAATCTTGAAAGTTATGTTTTTGTTTTTAAAATTAACATTATAATACTACAACATCCTAAAATGTAAAAAGAGGAAAGAGATCCACAGTTCCGATTTCAATTTTAAAGGACAAATCTGGGAAGATTTTCTTAGACTTATAAAATAAACAAATTTTAGAAACAAAAGTTGGAGATAGAATCAGAATCAAATTTGGATTTGTAAATTCTTATAAAAATAATATTCAATTAAATATTGGACATAGAAAATTAATCAAACTTATATAACTTTAAAATAATAATTTAAATGGATAAACATATGGCTGATAAATTGGAAAAAATATCAGAGAGGTATTATAGAAGAACGTTAGGTGTTCATTTAACATCTAAAGATATTTTTAATAGATATATTTTTCCAAGAATAAAAAATATCCTATATAATTATATTTGGGTTGATCTCTATGCAGGAGAGGGTAATTTAATTCTCCCTATTTTAAATTCAGTTCCTAATAAAGAACGCATAGAATTCTTTAAAAATCATATTTATTTATTTGATATTCAAAAAGATATGGTTGAAAAATCTATAGAAAATGCTATTGGATATGGTATTCCTAAAAATATAGCAAAGATAAATATATTTCAGAGAGATAATTTAGCATCCTTTCCAAAATTTCTGTTAAAAAAAAAGATTCCAATTTTCCATATTACTAATCCTCCATATCTTTATTTGGGATTTATAAGAAAACATAAAGATACCCAAGTTCATTTGAAATATTTTGAAGAAAAAAATCGAGGATATCAAGATCTTTATCAAATAGCCATGATGAATGATTTAAGGAATAATATTGAAAATCTTATCTATATAATTCCCTCGAATTTTCTTTTTGGGTCATCTGTTTCAAATAAATTTAGAAATGATCTCTTGAAACACTTTAAAGTTGAAAAAATGCTTATTTTTGAAACAAAAGTATTTGATTATACTGGAATGCATATTTGTCTAGGATTTTTCAAAAGAAAAAAAACGCCTAAATCCGTCATAATGAATTTTAAAGGAATTAAAATAAAAAATAACAATAAATTTGTGGAAAGAGAATATAAATTAAAACCAGAATATAATTATCGTGGAGGAAGTGATTTCGATGAATTCCTTCACCATTATAAAAATAAATCTTCATTAAATGTAAAATATTATCTTTTAAAAAAAGAAATTGATGAGAATTTGGGCGAATACTCAATTGAAGTAATAAATTCAAGTGATTATAACTCAAATAAGTATAATAAATTAACTTTAACTGTAAATAAAAATTTAAAGGAAAAGATTGAGAAAAATATACTTTATGTTAGAACCGTTGATACTGGGTCCTATAAAGGACGGGTAGGAATATATGTAATTAAAGAAGATTTCCAAGTTGACGGAATCTATGTTTCAAGAAATACATATCGAACATCTCCTATTCACATTTTTATAGAACCTACAATTTCAATAGAAGAGCAATATTTATTGAAAAATTATTTTAATTTTATTTTAGAACATTTTAGAGAAAAACTTGATAGTGACTTTTTAACAACATATAAGTACTCTAATGCAAATTATACAAGAAAATATCTTGGATTAACCCAAACAAGAGATTTAATTCAGTCATTTCCAAATTTAAATCGAAATTTAGAAATTAAGGATAAATTCCAAGATGCTATCAATAATAGGGATTTCTTAAAAGTAAATAAAATTATGAAAAATTCGTTTTGATGATTTATATACTACCAGTTCCCATTCCATTGTATAAATTTTATAATGATTCAAACCGTTTCAATACTTTTAAGGCTCCAAAAGTATTCCCTCTTTTGAGTTTATCAATCTCTTCCATAAGAAAATAAATTATTTTTTAAGTTTTTTATAAATTTCAAAAACAATAAAAACACCAATGATTATCAATGCTGTTAATGCTGTATATCCTACTAATGGATTTAAAGAATTTTGCTTAATAAAAATACCTAATAATGCCCAAAC
>CAZBEU010000520.1:0-2191 GCA_964491005.1 uncultured archaeon
GCAATCAATGTGCCGGAAATATCTTTTTCTCTTTTGATTAAGAATAAAAAATCCTTATTTTTTTCCATATCTTTTATTATTAATAAAATCCATGGGTTTAATGACCAATCTATATTATCTGGAGAATATACACTTTCAATTCCCCTTCCCATAATATACTTATTTGAAGTTCTTATTGCTTTATTGAGGCTATTGAAATAACTTCGTTTTATTGTTAAATATCCATCAAAATACTTCCTAATATCAAATAGAGAAATTGTTTTTTTTTGATTATTTAATTTGATATCGACAATCCAATTATCCATCTTTTTAACTAAACCTCTTTTGTAATGAAATTTCTTCAATCTTAATATTTTTAATTAATTTTTTTAATTTATCTAAAGGGATTTTAGATTTTGTTGTAATACATTTATTAGTTTCAAATATTTCATAGTAATCCAAATAACATTCAAAAATCAATTTGCTTCCTCTTGATGTAAGCCCTGAGGTATGTAAAATATTAAAGTCCTTTAAGATATCCACTAAAGCATCAATTTGCGCTTTAGATATATCCTCTTCTTTAATTATTATTTTAGTTATTCTATCATTAGCTATTGGATAGATTGTTAATCTTAAACATTCAGGAGTTTTTGATTTAATAACCAAGATATATTTTGAATTAATCAATTTTTCATCTTCAATGATATAACCATTTAATCTGACATTAAGAATATCATTTCGATCGAAAATATTTCCTTCTGTAAGATTTTTTTTCATAATTACTAACTTTTTATTATTATCATAATTACTCAAGAAAATGCCTTCCCTGAGAAGTGCTGAATTGAGTGAATTATTACATATTAGTAAATCATAACACTTATATTATTTTTAAGTTTCTTATTTCTATATATTAGTAGAAAAATTGATAGATATAAAACATCAATTTCTTATTGCATGGACCCTCCGTGAATAAGGAATCATAATTATCACGCTGGATATTACAAGTCGCGTAGGGGCTACGGGAATTCACACCTTTGGAGATCGTGTAAAACCTCCTTTAATTGAGATAGTGGTCGAAGAATTAGGAATCCATTCAATTTAGGGAATGGTAGTTCAATTCAATATCTCGTTGATTTTATTTTTTATTCTTTTTATTGTCCCAGATGTTTTAATTGGAGTTATTATTACTCTTTTTTCTTTTATCTCTTGTACTAAACTTAAAGCTGAAATTATTAATTCTTTATTATTATGGGAGAATTTTATAATTCCATAGTTTTTGTCTGTATTAAGAGTGATAATCCATAATCCCATCTTATTAACTGCCCTCAGACCATAGTATTTCCAAATGACTTTCCAGATAACGGTTATTAAATCTCTTTTATTGTACCGATGATATCTTTCATTTAACAGAGTAAACAGAATATATCTGTTTCTTTCGTGTTTAACCAATTTATTAATCTCCTTTTATTATTCTTACACCATCTTCGTATATCTCTTCATTTTGCCGAAATCTTACTCTATTAATTAACTTTATGACATTTTGACTAAACGCTTTTTTAGCCTCTGAGAATGGGAGTCCTAATAATGTGTGACAAATACTTATTAATGCTCTTGGATTTCTATAATTATATATCTCTGAGAATCCACCACTTATAATATAATTTGATTTGGAATTAATTACTTTTGTTATTGATCGAAAAAGTTGCCTTATCGCTTTTGATTGATATGATATATTTTCAGACATTATCGGTGCTAATGTAAATTCAATAAATGAGCTATTTTGATTTACTAAAGATATAATCCCCTTTGAAAGAGATTTCAATGAATCTAAATTTGTAAATGAGATCATATCTACCCTTGAATCTCGTGCAGCATGAATTTGAACATCTAAATTTGATGATTCAACGCATATAATTTCTGAACAATTATGATATAATCTGATTTTGTTTTTAAAATCTTTTAAATTCTTAGGTTTTATACTGATTCTATAGTATATATTAATTGATGTAGTTTCTTTAATTCTTTGTTTTATTTTATTATTAATTTTATTGATATCATCTAAAGGTTCCAGAATTATATTTTTAATATTTAATTTTTCACAAAACTTAAGTTTTTCTTCTATTTCACTTAGATTATCCAAATTAATGATTAATTTTGATTCAAATAACGACAATATTAGAGCTCTATTTTAATTATTATAAATATTTCTAAG
>CAZBEU010000521.1:0-4492 GCA_964491005.1 uncultured archaeon
TGGAAGGAAGTTGGCAGAACCATCACCACCTAACCATGTGGGAACAGTTGCAGATGATGTAAATCCTATCTCTAAATATTGGGACTCTCCTGCATCTCCAAATGATGTTGTAATTCCTGAGGCGCCAATTGCGGCATAATCACAGGAATAGGTAAGATCATTTATAGAAGATTCAGAGGTAAACCAATATCTCACGGTAACATCTGTCAGCGCTACATCTAAAGGACCATCATTCAGAATCTGTATTTGTGCTCGTATGTCTTGAGTTGAAGGTGCTGTATTTGCACATCGATATTGAACTCTCAATTCTGCGATTATTTGATCTGTAGTTGCGCTCACTTCACTCGATGGATTACTTGGGTTATTACTTGTATCAACAGCAACTATCTTGTAATAATAGGTTGTTTCTTGAGTTAATCCTGTATCTGTATATTGACTGGCAATTGTTGTTGCTATTTCATTTTGACTGCTTGGAGTAAATCCCGGACTTGTGCTTCTGTATATGATATAATTAGCAAGATCAGATTCGGAATTCTCATTCCAATTAAGATCTATTCTTGATGAACTTAAAACCGAGGCAGTTAATCCTGTAGGTATCGCTGGAGGTGTAAGATCTTGTTCTGATGTTGTTGCGCTTGCTTGATTTGATTCAGGGCTTTCATTATCGTTAATATCCACAGCAGTTATAAGATAATAATAGGTTGTAAGTTCACTCAATCCTAGATCCGAATACTGACTCAATGTGGCTTCTCCAATTTGATTAGAACTGCTTGGAGTAAACCCTGAATTTGTGTCTCTATATATAATATATTTTGCAAAATCAGAATCTGAGTTATCATTCCAATCAAGATCTATTTGTGAATATGAGATCATAGTTACTTGAAGACCCGTTGGAGCCATTGGAGCCGTTGTGTCTTCTAAAGTTGTAGCACTAACGGCATTTGAAGGATTACTTGGATTATTACTTGTATCAACTGCTATTATTTTATAGTAATATGTAGTTAATTGCTGTAAATTACTATCTAAATATTCATTTTCAGTAATTTCAGCAATTCTGTTTGAAAGCTCTGGTGTAAAACTGGAAGTTAAACCTCTATGTATGTAATACTTTGAGAAGTCTGATTCACTATTATCTTTCCAATCAAGATTTATCTCGGAAGGGCTTAATGCATTAGCATTTAGACCTGTTGGAGTCTGTGGAGGTTCTATATCTACAATTGGACCCGAACCGAACACTAATATTCCATTATCATATACAGGAATGTATTCAGAAACAATTCGTCCTGAACTGGATAATCCTTGAAAGGACCAGTCATTGGTTGGATCCCAAGCAGAATCTGGAGCATTATTTGGTAGAGAGACCCTCAATTGTGTTTCTCTTGCAGATTCTGATTGCCCTCCTGGAAATATATTAGATCCAGAATAATCGATTTCTGCATAATAAATATTATCTTGTACATGAATTGGACCTATCACACTCGCAGGCACTTCTGATTGGGTTAATTGTACAGATACGTCATTTTCTGTGTAGCCAGCAGCAATACATTCAGTTATATCAAAATAATATCGATAAGACATTGCTGTACCATCTCTTGCAGGCCATGCAGCATGATTTGTTAGATCAACGCTGACTTCCGTGATAACAGCACCATTAGAATTAATCCTTGCATCAGCATACATTTCTGGTAATCTTTCATCTTCTGGTTTGAACCAAGCTGGGCCAGGATAATTGTCGTGTGGTGTTCCGCCATAAAGATCAGTCATTTTAGCTAATGCAGAAACTAATCCAGAATTATAGTCACATGCAACTTCATTCATTGTATAATCTGTTCTTATATCTTGATAATTGTCATTTGAATCTGGTCCTCCCACTAAAGCACCATAAAGTATGTGTCTTGTTTCTTCAGGAGTATTAATACTATTCGCCCAAGAGCCATGAGCAGTTCTATGATGTGGATTAACTGGAGGATTTGTGCCAAATCCACAGATATAGCTATGTGAAGAAGGATTATCCCCAAGAGCATAATTTATTTGAGTTTCTGCAAAATTGCGATATGTGGAAACTTTTGATGCAGTACATTGAAGACTATCTGCCCACATAAATGTAATAAATGCAGTATTTGCAGCATATCTTAAACATCCCCATGAATCCAACCAAGCAAGCCCTCCTGGAGTATATGTAATCCCTCCACCAGGCATCCACCAATCCAGATTTCTTTCTACAGATTCAATATATTCTTGCTTTCCAGTAATTCTAGCCAATAAAAGCTGTGTAACATAATGCATATCGTCCCAAGAATGCCCCCATTTATATTCCCAATAAGGTTCTTGTTGTTGTGTATTCCAATTTTGGGCAGCATCCTCTGCTTGTGTAAGATAATTATTATCTCCTGTCTTCATATATAATAAGGTTGCTGTACAAGCGATTTCATCCCAGAATCCACTCCAAGATTGATAAAATCCTCCAGCTATAGAATTATAATAATCGTCTGATTGCGCTGCTAGAGCAAGATTATAGAGATTTAAGGCATGTTCTAAACATAATGCTGCATATATAGGTTCAGAGTCTTCTAATATAATTGAAGTGATTGTTAGTGCTGCTGCTGTTGCTCCACATACAGCAGATCCTCCTTGTGAAGTTGTTACTTTAAAAGAAGGTCTACTCATTATATTTTCTAAAACTTCAACAGAGCCCCACCAAGCATGATCAGCACCACCATCTCCAATTTGAAAATAAAATTCATTAGGAGTTGGATTACATTTTATGAAATAATCAGTTCCCCATTTAATCGCATCAATAGCTTCTTCTAATTGTCCTGATTTTTGAAATCCAGATTTATATTCAAGGATACCAAGAGCAATAGTTAATATTGTTGATGCCATTGGTAAACCGAATTTTACATGATCACCTGCATCTAAATACCCTCCTGCGAGATCTAATCCAACATCTGCACCATCATTTAAACATGAATCATCTCTCCAGATAACAGGATTATCATCTGGTAGATTACCCGTTCTTTGTTGCATATAGAAATAAATTGTTTTCTGTAAAGCAGCGGCATAATTATCTCTTGATTCTGCTGGGGGTGCCCATGAATTTTCTAAAGAAGTAGGTGTTGAACCTTTTACAGAATCAAAATTTACATTTGAAAAAAGAATTAGGACTCCAGAAAGTACCATTAGAGTTAGAAGTAAAATACCTTTAGTTCTTAATAAGTAATTTTTATTCATTTTTTTCACATAGATATTTTTAAAATTATTTATTTGATCAATTGTTAGATTTAATATCAGCTATGTTCATCAATTTAAAATTGATAATAGAAATCTTTATTTTCATGTAAGATTAGCTTAATTCTTGATCAAATGAATACAATATCTATAATATTCAAAGTGTCTTTTAAAAGAATATGGAGAAACTTTGAACTAATCATTAAACTTTATTTATTATTCTTTTTTTTTCCAATCTCTTATAGAGAATAATTATCATTTATTCTTTTTTTTAAATAAAATAATATAAATATAAGGTTAATTCCCAATATCACGTTTTGGTAGTCGATCTAAATGGTAAAAAATCATTAATTATATACCTATTATTTTCAAATTTCAGAGCATGTAATCCACAATTACTTCCGATAAGATTCTCCTCTAACTCTCCAATACTAAGAATTGTTTCAAATCCAATATCTTCAAGAGAACGTATTAGTTTATTAGTATGTTTTAAATCTTTTAGATCGACTAAAGATGGAAATTGATTCTCATTAACGGATAGAGTTGGATTTAATGGCGTAAGTTTTATAATAAATTTCTTTGGATTAAATAATTCACCAATAACATCTTTATCGATGGGATTATGTTTATTAGCAGCAAAATTAAGTGTTATTTTTCTATCCTTTCCTATTATAAAATCTTCTCCATATTCAGCAATTTCTTTTAAAGACCATTTAGAATAAGGAATTATTTGATCTCTTAATATCTCATCAGTTGTATGTAATGAAAATTGCATCTGAAATTGATTTTTTGAATATATTTTATGTTTTATTTCCATTAATTCTGTCATAAATTCTTTTGCTTTCCTTGGAGCAATGGTGGAGATACAAGGCATTAATCCTGGTGCATTATATCTATATGGAAGTTGTTTCAATACATCTAACACATTTGGATTTAAAGTTGGCTCTCCCATTCTCGCAAATTGTATTTTAAATTTAGGAATAGGAATTTTTCCCTCAGGATATCTGTTTAAAACCATATAATCAATTTGATTAAACATATCCTGCGTAGAAAGATTTCCTTTAAAATATTTTCCTGCATCGCAGATTAAACATTTTACAGGACATCCATACATTGTAGAAATAATTAAAACCCATTTTTCTTCTCTTGAATATGGCGGTTGAATAGATTCTACAAATTCAAGATATTTATTTTCAATTTCTCCAATATAAAGAATAGCCAATTCTTGATAACCATATTTTTTAACGACGTTCATAATATACTC
>CAZBEU010000522.1:0-4455 GCA_964491005.1 uncultured archaeon
TTTTTTATATCATCTTTACTTAATCTGGATATATCTTGTGAGAGTTTAAAGATAAATTTCACTATTTCTGAACCGATAGTATCTTTAAGTGAGGGATCAATCTCATCAAAGACTTTAGAGAATTCTTCAGAAAATGATATAATATAATTTTCCTCAAATAATTCCTTAAAATTATCAATAGCCCTTTTCATGAAGAGAGAATATTCATCCAGTTGAGTTACTTCTTGTGAAGATCCTATCATAAAATTGAGAATATCTCCAAAACTATCAGATTTTTGTATGATATTTCCATTCTTTGCTTTTTCAATAAATTGATTTAAAAGATCAGACAAATTCTTTATTTCTGATTTGCTTCTATTGATAATATTTTGATTTACTTGTTTAATGTTTTGATTTGCTAAATCTTTAAGACAAGTTGAAAATACCAGAAAATGATTAAGAATTCCTTCAATAGATTCATTTGATAGGTTTTGAATATTTCTAGAATAATTAAATAAAAGACGTGGAATCTCAGTCCCTAATGTTCCAGAATATTCACCAGGAATTAAAAATAGTACTTTTTTTAATAAATCAAATATTTTATTGGTTTTTTGTTCTCCAATCTTTTCCTTAAACGGACCCTCTGCTCTTTTTAAAAAAATTTCCATAAATCTACAATGAAGTTCAAAAATAAATAGTTAACTTATTAATTAGAACAAGTATCTAAAAGGGATTATTTTAACTAAATAAATGACTTAAGATCTAAGGTATTGATTTTTTCCCGTATTTTTTCTTTACTATCAATAATATCTTTGATGATTGTTGAAATTTTTCTCCTTTTTTCTAAATCCGAAGGTAGTGGTAATATAATTTCCATTATTCTATTTCCAATTGTTGCTATAGTCCCTTGTATAAAGGTTATTGCTTCAAATTGTTTCTGAACAATATCTAAATTCAAAAGGTATAATATTAAATAAGGATCAATAAGTTCATTATTTTTTAAGACTTTTATTTGATAGAGATGACTTTGAATAATAATTTTAGTATCAAATCTAGTTATAAATCCTGTTTTTCCTATTAAATTTGGACCTCCATCTTTCACAACAAGAATATCTCCAAATTCAATATTTTGACTATCTTTATATTTTAAATAGATTTCTTCAGAAGTTCTTTTATTTGAATCAATATTTATTTCCCAATTTGATATTTCACTTGTTCTTATAAATGGAATATCTCCAAGCCCATATAAATTAGAACCTATCTCATCTCCTCGTGGCAGATTTTTATTCTTATTAGTATATATTATTTTTCTTTCTACTAAGTCTTGAATAGAAAAGAGTATGAATCTATTATCTGTTGAAAGATTTTTTAGTGTTTTTTCGACGCCAATATAATAATTAGGAATAAATATTTTATTTTTAATTTTGCTTAAATTTATTTTAAAAACATTTTGATGTTTTTTATAGTTAAATTCTTCAGCTGTAGTAATTTTATTAATTAATTTATCCAAATCATCATTTATTATTTTTTTTCCGTCTAAATCTCTCTTTTCTGTTCCATCTTTATTACGTTTGTAGCATATTTTTCCATCTTTATCATGGCCCACATTGTTCACTATAGCAAAATCTATAAAATAATCACTATTGAACTTATTTATTTTTTGATAAAATAAAATACTGGTCTTATTACATGTATATGGTTGAAATGTATTTTGATCTAATGAAACTATACCTAATATTTTTCCATTTTGTTCTAAAAATTCCCATATATAGCGATCAGTCGGATTCCCAAAAATTCCTTCAGGCAATACGATGCCCAATTTACCTCCATTCTTTAGTAATTGAATACATCGCTCAATAAATAAGATCTGAGGAGGTTGTTTTTTTTGAATTTTTTTTGTTTTACTCCAATGATTATTTTTATCATTAATCCATATATGTCCTAATTCATATTGTTGAAGTAAACTCTTATTATCAATAGGTATTTTAACTCCAAATGGAGGATTTGTTAAAATAATATCAAATTTATTTTCCAAGCTTAGATTTTTCAATTCATAATTATAATTTGATGGATCCAATGAGTTCTCACAAAAAATATTAGATTTACCATTACTTAAAATTTCTAAATGAAGTTTACATATTTTTGCGAGAAAAAGATCTTTATCTATTCCATAAAGGTTAGAAATTATATTGATTTTATCTTTTTCAGATGGGTTTTTTGCCCATAAATAATCTTTAGCTTCTAATAAGAATCCACCATGACCACATGCAGGATCTAATATTTTATCTTTTAGTATGGGGTCCAAATATCCAACCATGAATTTTATAATATTTAATGGCGTGAAGAATTGCCCTCCTTCATCCTTTAAAATCTTACTAACGAAAATCTCAAATGCATCACGTATAATATCTTTAGAAGATTGAATAAGTGAAATTTTCTGTAATTTTTGGATAATTATATACAGTAAATCTTTATTTAGATTAATTTTTTCTTCATGATTAATTAAATTTCTATATTTTTCTATTACATTCTCTTTAAAAAAACAATTTAATCTTTTGAAAAGATCTTCTTCCGTTTCTTTATTTTTTATACAAAATTCTGTAAATTCTTCATCAGATTTTGAAAATTCATCAACTAACTTACAGAAAAGAAGATTTATTATTTCTTTAGAACGAGCTCTTGTATCTGTATGGGTATATTTTAATTTTCCATACATATGTTGATTAATTTCATTAAATACTTCTTTTAGATTATTAATTTTAACTAAATCTTTTTTAAGAATTCCTTTGCTTTCGCTAATATATGTTGATAATTCTTTATTCATAATTCATTCAAGATAATACGATAAAAAATACTGGGATTATAGATATTTTTTAAACAAAATTGACCAATATATAGTATTTAAAATATAATACTATTAATATTCATAAGCTTTATATCGAATTTTTAGTTTAACTACATAATTATCTTATGATAATTAAATAAAATTGAATAATAAAAAAGAATAAAACAGAGAATTGTTAAAAAGAAGATTTTAACAAAGCAATAGAAAGGTTAGGTGAAAAAATTTGGTTGGTGAAAATGATAATTCTAATGTATACATTGGAAAAAAGAGAAGTATGAACTATGTTATGTCTGCTATGACCTCACTTAATGAGGGAAAAGCAACAAAAATACTAGCTCGAGGAAGATCTATTTCTCGTGCTGTAGATGTTAGCGAATTAATTATTAATAAATTTGCTAAGGGAAGTAGTTATGGAGATATTAAAATATTCACTGAAGAACTTAGTAATCAAGATGGAAGTAAGAGTAATGTTTCTTCAATTGAAATAGTTATCCTACCTTCAAACTAAAATTAGATACATTCTGACTTATTGGAGATCAAGTCGATTCTTTTTTTTTTAATTATTTTTTCAATATATCTTGTTCTAAACTATCTAATATTGAATGAAATTCCTTAATTTTAATAGGATCTAAATTCTCATTATTAATACTCTTTATTAATTTAATAAAAGGATTTATAATAGGATGTTGAAATACTTTACATGTTTGATCTAAAGTATTAACATCATAAATTAAAGCAGATTCTAATTCTTTTGAATCCCCAAGTATATCTATAAGTTGAAGTTTATTATTTTCAGAATATGATAAAATAACTATTTCTTCTTCTAGTTGATTATCTTTTTCTATATCAATTATTTTAAATTCACACATGTCAAATCAATATTCAATTAAATTAACCTAGTTTTAAAATTTTAAGGATAATAAAAATAATTTTTTTAAGTAATTCACAATAAACAACAAATATACTATTTTAATTAGATACAAATAAAAATTATAAAAAATAGGTTGTAATAACCATGGCAAGACCATATCAAAAAGCAAATATCCCAGGACCGGAAATGGGTACAACAATAAATGACCCTAGAATAATGGCGAATATTTTAAAGACTTCAAAAAGGAAGATCTTTGTAATTGGTTCTGAATCAATAAATTGGGAACTCGAAGATAAAAAAGTAGTTAATTACTTTATTGAGATAGCAAATAAACTAGAATGTCATATTGTTGCTACTGGACATGCTTATAAATATCTTAAAGATAAAATAAATAAAAATAGATTATTTGATATGTCTTTAGTTAATATTACTAATAGATTATCAGATCAAGAATGGAAAGGATTAGATGGTAATGGTCAATATCAAATGGCTATATTTGGAGGTCATCTTGTATTTTATAGCAGTCAAACTCTTAGTAGGTTGAAGAACTTCACAAATTGGATAAAAACTATAGATCTAGATAAATATGCTCACCCAAATGCAAGATTTAGCTTACCTAATTTGAGTAATAATGATTGGAAAGAATTCTTAGAAGAATTAATCAATAATCTATAGATAGCCAACGCATATTATAAAATAAGACAATGTTGGACATTTATCTTATTTGAGTGTTCCGATGGTTGCGTCCTCGGAAGTTAAC
>CAZBEU010000523.1:0-8820 GCA_964491005.1 uncultured archaeon
CAACATCTCTAATTTTTGCTTCTTTTTTCAAGATTAGAGGTTTTTCAGCCACCTTACCAGAATTCATAGTATAAATTCTTATTTTTTCTAAAAGATTTAAAACCAGTTCTCCAAAATCTGAAGGAAAATTCTTTCTTACAACACTTGAAGCTATTATTTTAAATTTTTTAGAATATTTTTTTTTCAATATTTTGAAATTATCTTCTGTATGCGGAAGATCTCCTTTTGTACCAATAATTATTGCTTTTCTATAAACTATAGAATGATTTAAACAATCTGCTATTTGCTCTAAATTTATTCTACCATATATTTTTACAATACAATTATGAATACCATTTACTCTAATAATTTGTTTAATTTTATCTGATAGTTCCATACTTTCTTTAGATTCTTTTGTTAAAAATAAGATTTGAATATTATTTGATCCCGTTTTTTCGATATCTATTGAAGGAGGAGGTTCATTAATTTTAATATCACCATTATTTAATTCATCAAACAATAAATCAAGTTGGTCATTAATATCTCTCGATAAATCTACGCAAATACCAATAAGATCACATGAACGAATTTGTGCAATTATCTCTTTTCCATTTCCTACACCTTTATATGCATCCTTCATAATAGAAGGCATGTCAACTATTTGAAATCTAATCTTTTCATAATTTAATATCCCTATTTCTGGTAATGCATTAAAACTACCGATTTTTGTTTTTGCGGCATTTGTTAAATAGTTAAGAAGTGATGTTTTTCCTACACCAGGAATATGATAAGCACTTATTAGAATAATTTGAATACCCTCTTTCTTAATTGAAAAAGGACTAACCACTTTACTGATAGATTTTTGTTTTTTTTCCTCTAATTGCCTTTTAAGCTTCGCTAGTTTAGATTTATTCTGAGCAACAATATTTTCGGTGGCTTTATGTTTTGGGACAATAGATAGAAATTCTTCGAGTCTTTTTATTTGCTCCTCTAGTGTTCCAGCATCTAAATATTTTTGATATGCTGCTTGAGCTTCAGGTCCTATATTAGAAGACAAAATAATCACTCTTTAGATCTCTAAAAAATTGATCTAAATCGATCCTCTGTTTTAAGTTTTAAATCTCCTAAAATATTATCAATTCTTTCTATAAAATTTTTTTCAAAAAATTTCTTTTTTTTGGAAAAAATATCATTGATAGAAAACCGATTTAGAAAATGTTTATTGATTTCTATTAGATGTTTTTTAACTACGTCTGTATCTGTTTCTTTTTCAATAATTGCATAATATAGTAATGGTTGTTTATTATTATCAGTATTAGCAAGAGGTAAAGAGACGATTTCAGAATAACATACTAATTTAAATGATGCTAATGAAACAACATTTATATCATCACCAAAAACTTCAGATGTAAAACTTTCTAAAGCAGAAAGAAATCCAGCTCTTAGATCTGGATCTAATGGATTATCTGAAGCAGAATAATATTGAATTTCAAAAATATTTCTATTTCCAAGATTAATTCCTATTTCAAGAACAGCCATAGTTAGTTTTTTTATTTTATTAAAAAATAATATCTAATGTGTTTTAATAATTAAAAATTATATATATGTTATAGATAAAGTTATGTTTAAAATTTTTTTTTTTTTTTATTTCAACCTATGTGACTCTTGATTTGTATATGCGATTAAAGTATTTTGCATTAAAGAATATACAGTCATAGGACCAATACCACCAGGTGAAGGCGTTATTTTACCACATTTATCTAAAACATCATCGAAATCTACGTCACCATATAATTTTCCATCAACCCTATTGGTACCAACATCAATAATTATCGCACCTTCTTTGATTTTCTCCTTCGTTATATATTTAGGGCGTCCAACAGCAACAATGAGAATATCCGCGTTTAGCATATGAGATTCTATATTAATTGTGGAGGTATGACAGATTGTTACTGTAGCATTTCTCTTTAGGAGCATAAATATTAATGGTTTTCCAACAAGAATAGAACGATTAATTATTACTACATTCTTTCCTTTCAAACCAATTTTATAAGATTCTAATAATGTAATTATACCTTTCGGAGTGCAAGCAGCTAATTCTTCATTATAGTCAAATAATTTTCCTTTATTTATTGGATGAAATCCATCAACATCTTTGTTGGGATCAATATATTCAATAAACTCGGATGTATATTTAGATAATCCATTAGGGAGAGGTAGTTGTAATAAAATTCCATGAATAGTATCATCTTTATTTAGAGTGTCGATTTTTTCAAGTAATTCTTGTTTTGATATATCAGCTGATAAATTTATCATAATAGAGGAAATTCCTATATTAGCACATGTTTTGTGTTTAATATTTACATACACTTTTGAAGCAGGATTTTTCCCTACCAGAATTGTAGCTAATTTTGGCCTTTTTTTATTATTGAGCAATAAAAGCTCAATTTTATTCTTAAGTTCTAAATTTAGTTCATTAGCAAGCTTCTTGCCATCAAGTATTTTATCCATTCCAAATCAGATTTGTCTCCGTTTCCATAAAAAGAATATTAAACCAGCAGTAAATCCAATCGCTACTAAAATGCCTAAAAGAATATACCAATTAAATTCTACAACACCAATTTCACTATTCAATGAATCAAGAGCATTTAATATTTTTAATGTTTGATAGGCATTATAGGACGTACTCATAGAAGATTTTTTACTTCCAATCAAACCAGAAGGATCCAAAAATCCCCCATCAAGTGTGTTTTGGCGATCTAAAATCCAATTGATTGTTGCAGGTCTATCATTATATTCACTACCAGATACCATTGAGATAATTTTGATATTATAATAAGTGCTCCAAATTACTGTTTGATCTAAAGAAATATCTGGTTTATACCCACCATTAGAAAGATAAAAACTCTTAGCATATTGAACTATTTTCTCTTTAGTTGTAGATGTTAAATTATTAAAACTATTTAAACTATTAAGAGCGAGAACGGCATAATTTGTCGATGAGATTGACGATACAGCAGTAGAATTTCCTCCAAATCCTCCATCAGTATTATTACAAGTTAATAACCAATTTATATGACTAAGTGCATTGTTCATTTCTTGATTTATTATTTCATAACATTTAATGCCTAGGAACGTAGAGATTACAGTCGGAATTGAACTAGTATTTGTCATTGAAAAACCTCCCGTGATAAAATTTGTTTGGTTAAGATAACCGACAATTTTTCCATTTAAGCTACTGTTAGAAATGATTATATTATTAATTTGTCCTAACGTATTGATTGAACTTAATAGATAATATAAATCATATAAATCCATGGAATCATCATCAATCTTATAATCTATTATACTTCCAAATAATTCAGATAATTCTATAGAATCTACATAATAATTCATTTCATTAAAGTCTTTCAATATCTCTAATGCATAAAAAGTTGCATCATAGGAGAGAGGTCCATCAACTGAATTTGAAAATCCTTCAGATTCTGAGATTCTATTGCTTGAGATAAAATCTATCAAATAATTTCTCCTTGATTCTGCTAATGATAAAGGGGTAATTATTAAAAATGATAATAATACAAAACATATTATCAATTTTTTACCATGTTTCGTTTTCAATCTAGTAAAACCTTATTTATCTTTCAAAAATTAATCTTTTTAAATTTAGCTTTTAATTAAAAATTAACTAATATATCAAAAAAATGACCATTAATTGGGTTTTCAATAATATTAAAATTCAAATAAGTTTGAATAAATATCATATAATTCCTCTTATGGCTCTAAATTTTTATGTCACTATGATTTAGCTAGATGTTCTTCATTGATCAAGATTAAATTAGAAATTTTTCAATTTCTATTATTTTAAAAATACAATTTTTATTATTTATTTATTTAAAAATCAAGGAAGTGTGGATATAAAAGAAAACAGGACGATGTAAAGAAGTATTCAATAGAATTAATACAAGGTATAAAAGATCAGAATTAAAGATTTCCAAAGATCTGTGAAATATCTGTATGTAGGATTTCTTTATTTAATTCAAATTGTTCTTTTGTAACAAATAAATTCCTAAAAGAGGGCAAACTTCCTAATATTGTCGCACCATTATAGATAGCTAATTGAAGATTATTAGGTATAAAGAATTTTATTCCACTTTTAGAAGAATCCGTATATTCACTAAAACCTATACTTTTTATTGTTTCTTCTTGTGCTTTTTGAATTTCATTCATTGGGATTTTTAATGCTTCAGTTTTTAAATTATTACCACAAAAAGGACAAAATACTGATTCTTTATCCTTTATTTCTTTTTTACATTTTAAACAAGTAATAATATTACTTGTTTTATCTTGTGGTATGTCTATTTGAATTTTTGGCATCTCCATATTTGCACCACATTGAGGACAATTTTTCATACCACTTGATAAGCTAACTAACGTACCACATTGTGGACAAGTATCATTTTCTTTTTTATTTCCCTCAATTGGCTTTAATTCTTCAATTTTCTCATTTTTCTTACTACTCTTACCCTTGTTTTTAATAGATATACCATATTGAGGTAATAAGATGTTTAATTCTGCTCTTAATCTTTCTTCAAAACCACTATGTGAAAGGTTACCACCAGAAAGTACAATGTGAGACAGAAGAACATCCCAATATTCTTGATCAACATTCTGTAGACAGCTAATAACAGCATGTTGAATTCCAGGAGAGTTTGAACCGATCATAGATGGTTGAAATAATACTTCAGTTGAATTATAGAGGATATGATCAGGTATTTGTACTTTAGAACCATCAGGCATATTATATTCGATACTTTCCCCTTTTTTTGCAGGATTATTTGGATCAATAGCAAAATAACAATTCTTTTCTTTTATTTCTTTTATTATTTCTTCTACAGCAGAAGATGAAATATTTATACCTTCTCTCATTAATAGGGTTTTAAGATTATTGCTTACATCCATACCTGCTAAATTTAATCGCTGTACCGCTTGTAAAAGGATTTGCCCGTTAATTATAGGTACAATCCATGTTAATCCATCACCACTTTCAATAACTAAACCAGTAGTAAGCCCTACAGAGAAACATGAAAGAATTGGAGACGGCACCATTAGTAAATAATGAATTTGATGGGTTTCAAAAAGTACTCGTGCAATAAATTCTTTTATTTCTTTTGATTGGAAAGGATCTTCAATATAGATAATTGGATAATCTAAAGGATTTTGAATTCTAAGTAGAGTATATAAAATATGATTTAAAATTTGATAATAGCTATCCCAATCCACAATTGACCCACGCTGTATTGGATGAGAAATCTTTAGAACACCTCTCATTTTCATTGCGTCTTGTCCTATATAAACATTTCTTGCATCAACATCAACCATTACTGAGTGATATTTTTCAGTTCCAGTTATACAAGGAAATATGTATCGAGGATTTACTTCTCCAGCAAATCCTACTTTAACATAAGCAGATCCAATATCAATGATGATTGGAGTTCCTGGTGTTGGTAATGACATTTTCATCTATTTTTTAACTAATCAGAATTAAAAATTGTAAATATAATAACTATAAGATTTTACTTTATTATATTTATTTTGGATCATTGACATAATATTTTAATTTTTTCTTTTTATTCAGATTCTTATGTCAAATAATTCATCAGTTTTATTAGGATAGTTTTTTCTAAGACTAATCCTATTAATTCATTTTTATCATTTACAACAGGGATTCTCTCAACATTATTATCAAACATTTTTTTCAAAGCATCTATTAACATATCATTTTGTTTTATAATATACAATTCAGAAGTCATCAGATCTTTTACAAGAGTATTTGGTTTATCTAAAGACATAGCAAAGCGAGCTAGTCTAATATCTCGTTGAGTAATAATACCAACTAGTTTCTTATTATCCTGTGATTCTACAACAGGAAGACCCCCTATATTTTTTCTAACCATTAAAAGCTCAGTTGTGCTAATTTTTTCATTAGGAGTAATATATAAAGGATCCTCCACCATAATTTCAGAAATTTTTAATTGTCCAAATTTTTGAAGAGTTTTATCTTCTTCTGGCATGTTCTTTTATTCCAATCTTTTATAATATAAAAATATAATAAATTGCTTATTCAACTAAATAAATTCAATAAAGATTTTTTAACTTTTGTTCTAATTTTTTTTCAAGAATAAAAACTTCTTCAATCATATTTTTATAGAGAGTTAATAGAGATTTTCCCCATTCATTTAATTCTACAGTACCTCCTCCCCCAATACCACCTTTGTGTGTAATAACGGGAGATAAACCAGTACGATTTTCAATTCTTTTTAATATATTCCAAGAATACTTATAAGAATAATTACATTTTTCAGCAGCTTTAGATAAAGATTTTATTTCATCTTTATCTATTGCTTCTAATAAATTTGCCCACCCTTTACCCAATATACTATTATCTTCAAATTTTAACCAAAATTTCAAACCAAAATTAATTTTCTTTTTTAGTTCTAATATATTTTGAGGATTATTCATGTTAATCATAAAAACAGATAATTGATATAAATTATTAATTTTACTAAAAATATCATTTAAAATCAATAATTTTTAATTAAATTTATCCATATTAATTCTAATTTTAATGCTTATTATTTAAATTTGTAAATTTAAAGAAATGAAGTCATATTTTTAACTACTAGTTCAAATGAAATTTTGAGTAATTTTATCCTAAAAAGAAAAGAAAATAAATAAAAAAATGTTTACAAATATAAAGAATTAAAATAGGTTAGATAATTGTTTTTCACTAGTTCTATAAAAAAAGGGAAAAAGGTCATAGATGACTTATTTTTTTTCCCTGAATCTCAAATGTTAGATTGTAATCAATATTTAATTCACAATAGAGAAAAGGATGAATTAATTTTATTTGATGCAGGAAATGGAAAATCCTTAGAAGCTTTATTTGAAGGTATGAAAAATATTGGTTTTGACTATAATAAAATAACAAAAATATACCTGACACATGAACATGTAGATCATGTACTTGGAGTATATGAATTGTTAAAAAAAGTTAATGATAATCCGCCTGAAATATATGCATATGAAAAAACAGCAAAGATTTTAAGAGAAGGTAATGAATCTGAGATTATACCAGCAGGATTAGGGATAACATCGACTATGTTAGGGGTAGACATTAAACCCATTAATGTTATAGATATAAAAAATAATGATCAAATTGTTTTAAATTCTGAATTCTCATTTAAAATATATTTTAGTCCGGGACATTCCCAAGGATCCATTGTTTTTTATGAACCAGAAAAGAAAATTTTAATACCAGGAGATGTTGTCTTTACGGGTGGTAGTTTTGGCAGATATGATTTTCCAGGAGGATCTCTTAATCAACTTCAGAAATCAATAGATTTTATTAGTAATTTGGATGTCATATATCTATTACCAGGACATATGAATATAAGTGATAAAGGAAATGAGCAAATTGAATATTCTAATAAAATGATTCATTCAATGACGGGATATTTTTAAAAAAATAATTTTATTTCTTAATATCTAATTGAAATTGTAAAATAATTTCTTTTTTCATAGATATCGATAACAAACATTTTATATATGTATATGTTTATATTATTTTAATAAATTCTAAATTAATATTAATTAGAATAATTTTATTAAAGGTAAATTTAAGATGGCTAGTACAAACCAAGAAGAAGCAATATATTTAAGAAATTATCCTAAAGTAATTTTCTTTTGGCCTGTATTTTTTTCATCCTTTATATTATGGATAATACAAGCTATTATAGGTGAAACTCCAAATATGGTTTTAGGATATTTTTGGGCAGCTATGTTCTTTATCAATTTTTTCGTTGTAGCGTTTGATTTTTCATCCACAAAATTCTTTATTCTTATATTATTTATTGTTATAGTGTTGGTTCTCGTGATTTTTCTACTTTTACCCAATGTAAAGCTTTCTGGATCCATTGAGTTTAATTTTGGGTTGACTTGGCAATTTTATTTAGGAATGACTCTTATGCTGGGATTACCTTTGGGAATGGTCCTTGTAAATGTCCACTTCAATTATTATAAAATAGAAAGGAATGAAATCTATCATAAAAGTGGAATTTTTCAATCTGCTGAGAGATTTCCTGTATCAAATTTAAGAATAAAGAAATCAGTCCCTGATATTTTTGAATATATATTTTTACGAGCAGGTTCACTGGTATTAATCCCTGGTAGAGCTGAGGATATAATTAATCTACCTACTGTACTTAATATAAAGAATAAAGCTGAGGAAATTGAT
The DNA here is from genome assembly GCA_964491005.1 of uncultured archaeon. Classification (GTDB taxonomy): domain Archaea; phylum Asgardarchaeota; class Lokiarchaeia; order Sigyniarchaeales; family SOKP01; genus JAFGOA01. Next base: position 8,273 of record CAZBEU010000523.1, read on the forward strand.
AAGCTCTTAAGTTATGTTTCTGTTGAAGAAGATGAAATTGATTAATCTCTAGTTTTAGTTTTTTTTTTATTTTTTTTTTATATAGATTTTAGATTTTCTACCCAACTTTTTTATATAAACATAGTTCATTTTGCACGCAAAATTCTTATTGAATTTACAATTAAATTATAAAAAGGTTATTATGATGAATATGTTTAATATTGAAGATTTTCAAAACTACTCCATAATTGTCCCAATTATAAAAAAAATTAATAAATATTTGGAAAAAGGTAAACATTCAAATATTTCCCCTCAAATTGAAGAATTAACAAGATATTTAGATCATGATACCTTAAGCGTACCTATTACATATATTTATAGTGTATTAGCTGAGAATCATCCAGAGTTATTTAATCTTGAGCTTATTGATAAAATTGAACCTTTAGTATATTCTGACAATATAAAATTAAAATTAAATTCGATATCAATTTTGGGTTTCTTTATTTTAAATAACCCTGAGCTTACAGATATAAAATATTTCTCTTTATTCACTAAATTACTCATAACCG
>CAZBEU010000524.1:0-2496 GCA_964491005.1 uncultured archaeon
AATTATAAATATCTATATAGATTAGGAATATATTATGGAAAAATTACTTAAAAATGCTGAAAAAATAAAGTCGCTCGAAATTCAAGGTGCAGCTAACGTAGCCCTCTCTGCAATACAATTCTTGAGTGATTATGCTCATGAGATAGAAAAAGAATGTCAATTTCCTGATGATTGGTTTATTAAATTGGATAAGGTAAAATCAATTCTATTCAAAACAAGAGAAACAGAACCCACTATGAGAAATGGATTAGATTACATAATTAACAAATTAAAAAAAACAAAGAATCAAATTGAATGTGGTAATATATTAGAATTGATTTCTCAATATAAAGAAGAATATATTAATATGATTGAGAATGCGAGAGAAAAGATTGCTGAATTTGGTGCTAGAAGAATTCCAGAAACTCCTTCTGAAAATACATTTATTGTTATGACTCATTGTCACTCATCATTTGTAGATGCAATCCTGTTAAAAGCTAAAACACAAGGGAAAATATTTAAAGTAATTTCAACAGAAACTAGACCACGATTTCAAGGAAGAAAAAGCGCTAAAATATTAACGGATGCAGGTATTGAAGTTATTCATGTTGTTGATAGCGCTATGCGATGGGCTGTAAACTATTTTGAGGTTGACTTAATTTTAATAGGAGCAGATTCAATTACCTCTGAGGGTACAGTATTAAATAAAATTGGTTCAAGACTGCTTGCATTAGTGGCCCATGAAGAACATGTTCCTTTTTATGTAGCTTCTCCTTTACTAAAATATAATCCTCAGACTTCTTTAGGGATACTAGAAAAAATCGAAATGAGATCTCCCATTGAAATATGGAATACTCCTCCTGAAGGACTTGAAATATTAAATCCTGCATTTGAAACTATAAGTAGAAGATATATAGATGGATTAATAAGTGAAGCAGGAATTTTTGCACCGAGTCATGTCCCTACTTATTTTAAAAAATTATATCCCGAATTAATTTTCTAATCTTTCAATTTTTAATTTTAAAAAAAAAAGGATTGTTTTTTTCCTAAATATCAACAATAAATCAAAAAATTTATTAGAAATGTATATTTCAATAAAAATATAAGCGAATAGTTTAATAGATATATAAAATTCAAAAAAAAAGAAATAATAAAACGAAGAAAAATCTCTTTTTCTATTGAATAAATAAATTGAATTTTATATTAATAACTTATGAATCAAGAATGACAAAAATACAAGTTAATAAAAAAATGACAGAAATCTCATTTAAAACATTAAATATAAGTAATGAACATATTGAAGCTTTAAAAAATATAAATATTGAAAAACCTACAGAAGTGCAAGAGAAAGTAATTCCTTTAATATTTGAAGGACGTAATATAATAACACAAAGTAAAACAGGTACAGGTAAAACTTATGCGTATTTATTACCAATTATTCAAAAATTATCTTTTACAAAAAATGAATGTCTTATAATAGTACCTGTAAGAGAACTTGCTCTTCAAGTTGTTGATTTTATAAATAATTTAGAACAAGATCATGTAAAATCTTTTCCTATATATGGAGGAGTTTCAATAGAAAGGCAAATTAAAGAATTAAAACAAGGAAAGAATATAATTGTCGGTACTCCCGGTCGATTATTAGATATACATAATAGAGGTATTTTAAAATTAAATAATATTAAATTTTTGGTATTAGATGAGGCAGATAGACTGCTAGATATGGGTTTTTTACCAGATATTAAAGCGATATTAAACTCAATTAAAAGCAAATTTCAGTTTATGTTATTTTCAGCTACATTTGATGAAAAACTTAAAAAATTGGTCGAGAAATATGCTAATAATGATATGAAATTTTTAAATTTAAGTAGGGACAAGCTTACTGTAAAAAATACAAAACAATACTATTATTTAATAAACTCATATAACGAAAAATACAAATACCTAAAACATATATTAAAAGAAGAAAATCCTAAATCTGCGATTATATTTGTTAACACAAAGAAAACTGGCAATTGGTTGTCTAATAAAATGAAATTTGATAAATTAAATCTCAAAGTTGGTTATCTATCTGGAGACCAAACACAAAATCAAAGAGAAAAAATATTAGACCAATTTAGAAAAAAATATATAAAACTTTTAGTCGCTACTGATGTTGCCGCGAGAGGTCTTGATATTCAAAATATTTCTCATATTATAAATTATGATGTACCTCAATATCCTGAAAATTATGTCCATAGAATAGGTAGAACATCTAGACAAAATAAAAAAGGAACAGCTATAACATTATGTTTAGAAGATCAATATAATTTTCTCTGCCAAATAGAGGAAGTAATAAATAAAGAAATAAAACAAAAAACTCTACGTAATAGAAACAATGATCGTAGAACTGGATTCTTTCTGTAGAATATCATTTTATCTTTTTTAATTCGATTTTTTTTTTTACTATTTTCAGAAGATAGTTTTATATTAGAATATGGAAAGGTCATTTTTGGAATGTGAATGAATCATGCAATT
>CAZBEU010000525.1:0-6543 GCA_964491005.1 uncultured archaeon
ATAAGGGGTGTTATAAAAATAATACCTAATTTTGCGGTAAGATTTACTTTTTCTCTACCAAAAAAAGGATTTTTTCGATATTTATCAAAGTATCTAAAAAATATAAATTGAGCTATAAAAAAGAAGAAAAATGATAAAGATAATACATAGTTAAAATTATTAAAAAAATTATTACATATAAAAAAAGAAATTGCCGTAACAATTGATGGTAAAATTATAAGATATACTAAAAACCACCAAAACTTCCAAACTATCTCTGTTCTTCTTTCCATTTTTTTATCTGGATGATTCTCCATTGATTTTCGCACCCTTATTAAAAAACTAACTTATGAATCTATATAAAAAATCACTATTATAAATATATCGTGAAAAAACAATTGATTTGAAATACAAGTATTTAAAATTATCAAATATTATTTGGTTTCGCTTCCTATATCTCTGAATAAATTTTAAAAAAGGCATTCTATTGCACAACTTTCTAATATAATAATATATACAATTTTCATCTTTGTATTTATATTCTTTATGAAAATTTCCTTGGGAATTGCTAAATATCATAATTATTCTTTGTATCTTTTCTTCTTTAAATCTATATGGGACAATTTTGAATATATACAAAGAAAATTAAAAGTGATATTTAAAATAATCACGACTAAAAATTTATCTAAAATTAATTAGAATTTAGTATCTCATAATGAGTACTAATTACGTTTTATTTCTATTTCTTTTAAACCCTCTAGTAAATGTAGTATAGATTCCTAATTTCATCAAAAATATTAAATTATAGATTAAAATGAATATAAATATATTAAAAAAAAAAAAAAATTAGAGTCTATTACCACATAATGTGCAATATTTTAATTTTGAATCCACTTCTTGGCCACATTCTGTGCAAAATCTAGCTTGAGGCACTGATTCTTTTGTTATTGAAGGTTTTTTTTCAATTAATAGACGTCCATCAAGATCTATCTTTCTATTAATCATTATTAAATCTCTTAGATATTTTCTTTCATTTTTCGGCTTTATTTGTGCAACAATTAAAATTATACCTCCTATTATAAGGTAGGGTATGAACATTGAATAGTAGATTTCATAATAATATGCAGAATAGTTGAAAAATGTTATAAAAAGAGCAATTACTGCTATAATCAATGCAATACTAAGATAGAATAATATATCTTTAAATCTGGTTTGTAAATCATATGTTATTTGCTTATTAAGATTTTCAAGATATTTAATTTTTATTTTATAGCTACTTTTTCTAATGCCAAAAGCATTTACTTCATCTGAAAGATCTCCAAAGATTATTCCTTTATGGGAATAGCAGTGATAAACTTGATTAAAAGAATCTGTAATAAGAAATGCTGTTTTTCTTGAATTTGCATATTTTTTAATAGGGGATTGTATATTTATAATTCTTGTTAATTTGATCACCAATTCTAAATTTATAAAATTATTTTTATTAAAATATTGGTTATTATATAATAAAAAACATATTTTTTCTTATTTAAAGTTATATAGGAAATTATTGAATAATTATAAAAAAAGAATGTAATAGAATATATAAAACAATCACGACTAAAATTATATAAGAAATTCTGAAAAAATGACTTTTAATCTAATGCATAAGGTAAATGGTAATTTTTAAGGAAAAAAAATTATAATATTTTTTCTATTCTCTGTAAAGCTTCTTCAATTCTTTCAACTGATTGAGTAAGAGCAAATCGAACAAAACCTTCTCCATGCTTTCCAAATCCAATTCCTGGGGTAATTATAACACCAACATCAATTAGTTTCTTTGTAAATTCCAAACTATCTTTATTATTACTAGGAATTTCAGTCCAAATATAAAAAGTTGCCTTAGGGTTCTCTGTTTTCCATCCTAATTTATTTAATCCATTTACCAAAACATCCCTTCTCTTTTCATAGATTTTTATAAAATTAGCAACAACTTCGGGCTTTTTCTCATTTTTATATTCTTCTAATCCTTTAATTACTGCTTTTTGTATAAAAATAGGACACCCTGAATCTATTTGTGATTTAATTTTTCTAAGACCTTGAATAACAAAATCATTTCCTGCTGCCCATCCACATCTAAATCCTGTCATACAAAACATTTTTGAAGCGCTGTTAATTTCAATATGATCTGTGCTAAATTCTAATAAAGATGGAGCAACATAATCATCATAAGTAAATTCAGAATAAGGATTATCGTAGACTATGATAAAATTATAATCTTCGGCATAATCTACTACTTTTTTAAGGTATTCATTTGGAGCAACAGCACCGGTAGGATTATTTGGATAGTTAAGGTACATTAATTTTGCTTTTTTTAATATTTTAGTATCTATTTCCTCTAAATCTGGGAGAAAATTATTTTCTTTTCTTAAAGGCATTATATAAGGTTCCCCATCACACAATTTTGTTGCTCCATTTTCATAAACAGGATATCCGGGATTTGGACAAAGAACTATATCTCCAGGATTTATAAAAGCTCTAGCTATATTTGCGACTCCTTCTTTTCCTCCACATACATTTGTTATTTCAGTTTCTGCATTAAAATCTAAATTATATCTGGTTTTATACCATTTTGCTACTCCTTCTCTAAAAAAACCTTCCCCCATACTTGTTGGATAATTTTGATTTTCAGGAATTTTAGATTGGGTAATCATTTCATCGAGAATGAAATTTGGTGTTGGTATATCTGGATCACCTATTCCTAAAGGAATTAAATCAAGACCTTCTTTTTTTTTTTTTAATTTAAGTTCCTCAATTTCAGCAAAAATGTATTTTGGCAATCTACCAATTCTGTTAGCATATTCAATCCGAATTTTCAAGCACCCTAAATATTCTAAATTTTATCTAAGTGATGACTTAAATAAGTAAAAAGTTATAAAATTTATTATATAAGATTATAAGCTCTTATTGAAACAATTATAATGATTTAGAATTTAAAAAAAAAGAAAATACTTTCTATTTTTAATATATAAAAAAGAATTATTTTTGAGATTCTAATTCGTAATCTTTGGAGTCCATGAGTATAAAAGGAATGATAGTTATGTTTGACGCAAGTATCATAAAGATAAATATAATTGAAAATGTCATGTATACATCTAATCCCTGTAAAGTTCCAAGTAAAATACTGGTTATTGATAATCCTAAAATCGTACCTCCATTTGTAAAAGAATTACACGTCGCAAAATAAGTGCTATCCGTCTCAGGATATTGAGTTGAAATTTGGCCAATAACGGCAGAAAATGCGCTTTTTCTCCAACCATTTGTTGATCCGACGATTCCAGCAAAAATAATAAGAATTATATACGGGATATGCACATTACCTATCATATGTACAGGTATCAGAAAAAGTAAGAATGAAATACTCGTAATAATTAAAGAGGAATATACTCCCTTTTTCCTTGACTTTAAATCAGCAATTCGTCCCCCTATGATTGCACCAAGGACTACTCCAATTCCAATAATAACTGAAATAAATGCATTAATCACATATAAATCTCTAGATTGGTCTAGAGAATTTAATTTAATAACACCCCCAACCATCCCCAAACCTAAATCTGGTTGTAAAATGATGATGTAAAGGGAAATTAATGTGAAGATTACTCCATCAACTATAGATATAAATAGAGCAAAAATAAATACTTTCCAATTCTTACTTTTTTTAAATATTTGTTTTAAATTATTCTTAATATTTATTCTCTCCATAATTGCTGGTTCTTTTACAATAAATATTAAGAAAGAACTTAAGATTAGAATTATTCCATATAAAATGAATATATTTTGAATATTAATAAATTGTAATATCGCAACAATTAATGGTCCTCCTGCAATAGTTCCAATCGAGCGGAAACTCCAACAAATACCTTGCACTCTCCCTAAACGATCTTTTGGACACATATCCAGTATTGTTCCATCTATAGCAGTATCTGCCATTGCTATTCCAAATATAAGGATTACACCTGCTATAATAAATAATAAAATTGCATTATTTGGATTTATAAAATATTGAAAAAGTATCCACAATAATCCAGAAATACTAATAGGGATTATTACCCATGGTTTTCTTCTGCCATATTTTTTAAAAGATACTTTATCACTTATTATTCCATATAAGAATTTAATAGAAAAGGGTAGTAGAACAATTGAAAACATTAATGAAAGGGTACTTCCATTAACAGCTCCTAAATAATCAAAAAGAAATATAGGAATAATTATAGCATAAAGACTTTGAGCAATACCTTGAAAAAAATAATTTATAGAAAAGACTGCAGTATAAGTTGATTTAAAATCATTCATTTTTTTTATTAGCTCGTATGGTTTTATTTTGTTATTTAAATGAATTTTTCTTAATAATCATTCTATCTTAAATTTCTGATTAACTACTTTATGATATTAATTTTTTCTTATAATTTATTATCATTACAACTCTTTAATAAAATTTTATAAAAATCTATAATTATCTATAAAAATTGAAAAATGCTTCACACTCTCTCTTTTTAAATTATTTATCTCTTTCTTAAAATTAATTCATTTCTTATAAGATATTGAGATAGAATATCTATAAATTTATATCCTCTTGATTATTAAATATCGAGAATCTATTGATAGATTTAAGATAAAAACTATATTTCTAAGAGGAATATTATAGAGAGATAAAACAAATAAAGAGAGAATAGTAAGCATTGGATCGACATTTCAAGAGGATTTCCCTTGAATGTGAAAAAATATTCTCATATCGAGAATTAGCATTGATATTTTTTATATGGGATATCAAGACTGTCAGTTACCCATCATTTGAGAGGAATTTATGAAAGTTAATAAATGTCCAGATTTTTAGGAACTGTTCTATCTGAATAATTAAATTTTTTAATATAAAATTCATAAAAATCATTATAATGGAAAAAAAAGAGATTTTGGAAATTATTAAGGAATTATCTTTAAAAAGAGCTCCTTCTGGATTAGAGAAAGAACGTGGGAAGATATTCAAGAAAGAAATTGAAAAACTATGCAAACATAAAGATTTTACCGTTGAAAAAGATAAATTAGGTAATTATTTTGTAAAACTTAAAGGAACTACTCCAAAACAAAAAATTGCAATTTTAGCACATTTAGATGAAATAGGTGGAACTATTCGAAGAATAAAGAAGGATGGAAAAATGGAGTTTTCCAAACGAGGAGGTTATGAAGGAAGATGGCTCATTTCTAAAGAAGTACAAATTCTAAATATTAATGGAGATTGGATTAATGGTGTTATATGTGGGAGATCCGCCCATGCTACACCGGAAAAACTACGAATCCCAGAAAAAATAGACCCTTTAGAATTAGAAATTTATTGTGGTGCAAAAAATGCAGCAGAAGTTAAGGAAAAATATAAAATTCATATTGGTTCACCCTTAGTATTTTTTGGAAAGCTTGATCTTTTAAATCCAAAATATGATGATAATATTATCGCAGGATATTCTATGGATAATTTAACAGCTTTAACTTGTCTTGTACTCCTCACAAAGAAATTAATAGATGAATTTATGAATGAATATGGTGAATTGAAGTTAAAATCTGATATTTATATTGTTGCCACAACACGAGAAGAAATCGGTACTGAAGGAGCTTATTATTTTCTCAAAAATAATCCTATAGATAAAGTGATTGGAATTGATATAGGTCTTGTGGAAGATATTGCTAGTACAATTCATTCTGATCTAAACCTTGATGGTGGTCCTGTAATCGTTTGGCAAGAAGGAAGAGGTAGTGGGATTCTTGATTATGATTTTTGTAAATCATTGGTTCTTACTGCTGAGAAAAATAATATAAAATTTCAAAATGGTGTATTTGAATTCTATGGTTCTGATGCAGGGAAAGCTCAAAAGTGGCATGGAGTACCTTCTGCTTTAATAGGAATTCCAACTAAATTTAGTCATAATGTACCCGAAATAAGTACTTTAGATGCAATAAAAGACACAGCTGAATTGATATTTCAATATCTAAAAAATCTCTAAATATATCTTTTCAATTGAGAGAATATTTATCGTTATTCGTTCGTAAGATTATTTATTATCAGTTCAGAAATATCTCCAGAGTACTCACCTATTCTTCTTATACTTTCGATTATATAACTGATGATAATAGATGATTCTCCTTTATATTTTTCCGGATCGATTGAAATACCTTCACAAGCTATTAACAATTTTTTTACAGAATCAATATTCTCATTTGCCATTTTAATATCTCTTCCCATTCGAGCATCAAGGCTTCGATCTAAAAGTTCAACTGCAATTCTACTAGCAGCAGAAATTTTTTCAATTAATTCTTTTGAAATTAGATTTTTTTCTATATCTATTAAAGCATTTTTAGCAATATTAACTGCATGATCTGCGATTCGTTCTAATAAACGACTCATTAATTGATAATGATTTGCATCTTCTAAAGTAATACCCATTTTTTGTGATAAAATTATATCTCTTAAAACTATATTTGATTGACGCCCTATTAGCCAATGCAATCTATCGATATCATTATCTCTCTTTATAA
>CAZBEU010000526.1:0-1876 GCA_964491005.1 uncultured archaeon
ATTAATCTGTTTTGATATTACAATTGCTTCAGGTAATTCTATCATTGATAAGTTATGTATTATTATTCTTTAAAAAAATTAATTATCTTATAAAAAGAAAGTAATATTGTAGGATATATGTATCTACGTAAAACAGTTAACATCTTTCCTTCTGAAGTCTTGTTTTTTTTTAGAGTTAAGGAGCAAAGATTGTAGAAAAAAATTTCTTTATTATTACTATAATAATGGATAATGATAATAGTTGCATTATTGAAATGATCTTAGATGATTTTTAACTATTTCCATCCCATTCCTATAATATCAAGGTAATTCTATCTCTCCTTAGAGCTATTATAAGATTAAAAAAATATTAATATAAATAATGAATAATTATTCATGAACAATCAAAATTAAGATATAAATTTCCATGATTAACAAGAAAATCTATCATTGATAAAAGAACTAAAATTGGTTCAAAAAATATGCCTAAAAATAATGTGAATGACTTTATAAAAAATCTTCAAGAAGACTTTAGAGAAAAGGATTTAAAAGAATATAACAAGTATATTATAAACTTATTTCATAATCCTCAGAAATGGGGCAAACCACTTGATGAAGAAATAACGGTATCACATTCTTATAAGGGACCTTGTGGAGATATAATGGAATTTTATTTGAAAATAAATGGAGATAAAATCGAAAAAGCAAATTTTATTACAAATGGGTGTAGGGCTTCTTTTGCTGCCGCTTGTCAAACAATGCTTTTAATTGAAGAAAAATCATTGAATTATGCAGAAAAACTAACAGCAGAAGACATCGATAAAGCATTAAAAGGGCTTCCTGAAGATCATAAACATTGTGCCGAACTAGCAATAAAAACATTAAAACGTACGATTGAAATTTATAAAAATCAAAATAAACCCGTCAAAAACAAATAAAATAATAAAAAGATTAAAGATATTACATATAATATCTATAGAAAATTTCTAAGGAGGTGAAAAAAAAATTAAAGTTGCTATTAGTACTGATGGAGATGAGGTATGTGCTCACTTTGGACGAGCACCTGAATTTACATTTTTAACAATAGAAAACAATGAAATAGTTCAAGAAAAAATACTTCCTAATCCTGGACATGAAATTGGTTCTATTCCAAAATTCGTGCACGAGCAAGGTGCAATTATTATGATTACGGGAGGAATGGGTCCGAGAGCCGTACAATTCTTCAATCAATATGGAATAGAGGTTATTTTAGGAATAACCGGGAAAATAAAGAACGTTGTTAAAAAAATATTAGATGGAACGCTTGAAGGTGGTAAAAGTTTATGTTCTCCAGGAGGAGGCAAAGGGTATGGTGTTGAAAAGATTCATTCAGAAGCAGATGAGCATCATGATCATCCTCATTTCTAGCGAATAATGTAATTATGAAAAATGTTTATGAATCTATTTCCATCAGAACATTAGGAAAGTCATTTAATACAGACTCGGTTCCTTCAAAGACCTGTAATTATCAATGCACATTTTGTCAGTTATAGTAAATGTCAAATTTTACCGTTTTTGACGCAGAAAGCCCATTCCTTCAGGTATGGGATGAATGCGTTTAAAAATCACTAAACTCAAATAGTTATATCCTTTTTATATTATCTAATTTATTAAAAAGATAATGGAATATCGAAAAGTTCCCCATAGAGTCTATTCTCTCATGTATCACTTAATTTTTGTAGTAAAATACCGTCAATCCGTGTTTATAGAAGAGATCGGTAGTATTGAAGCTCTAAAAACAAAGATTATTGAACTATCAGAGAATTTTGAGGTAAAAGTGGTGGAAATCGAATGTGGTATAGATCATGTTCATTTATTGATTTCTGCAAAGCCCATGTTAGATATTCCTAAGGATATA
>CAZBEU010000527.1:0-3343 GCA_964491005.1 uncultured archaeon
ATGGTCTTACAGGTGATTGTATTGGAGCTTTAAATGATATTACACGATTATTTGTTTTAATTTTAGGATTGTTAATTAATTCTATAGGATATATATAAAAATTAAAGAATAATTGAAATAAAATGAAAATACCCGTAGTAATTATGGCAGGAGGAAAAGCAAAAAGATTTGAATTTGATAATATTAAATTAAAATATAAAGAAAAAACTTTACTTCCTTTTAAGAATAAATATCTTATTGAACATATTATTGATACGGTATTAAATTCTTATAATGTTAGTAAAGTATTTATTGCTGTATCTTCACATACTTTTCAGACAAAGTCAGTTATTGAAACAATGAAATATCCCATACATTTAATAAATACTCCTGGTATAGATTATCATTTTGATCTTAAATATATCATAAATACTCTAAATCTAAATATTATAATGACGATTTCAGCAGACCTTCCCTTGATAAATTCAAAAATAATTGACTTTATAATTGATAAGTATTTTATTTTAAAGAAACCTGCTCTTACACTAATGGCAAATATCGACTCATTTAATCAATATGGATTGAAACCAACAACCATTTTTAAAACAAAAAAAAGAGAGATAGAGTTAATTCCATTAGGTATTAATATTATTGATGGACGATTGATTGAACAAAAAAAAATTGAACAGATAACAATTATATCAGATCAAAAAGAATTATTGTTCAATATAAACACTATAAGCGATTATTATAAATTATTATCATTTCAAGAAAAAAATAATTCTGAAAAATGATATTAAAATATTTTATTATCGAGGGAATTTAAGTGAATATTTATTTAATACGGCATACAAAAGTAAAATTATCTAACAATATATGCTATGGGCAATCTGATCTTGATTTAGCAGAGAGTTTTAAAACGGAATTAGACATAATAAGAAATAAACTTAATTTTTCATCAAATATGAATCTATATACTAGCCCTTTAAAAAGATGTACAATACTTTCAAAACACTTAACAAATGAATTACCAATAATAGATAAACGATTGTTAGAATTAAATTTTGGTAATTGGGAATTGAAAGAGTGGGTATCATTACCAAAATCTGAATTTGACAAATGGTTAAAAAACATAAAAGAATATACCATTCCTAATGGCGAATCATATTTAGACTTATATAAACGATCTAAAAATTTCTTTACGGAAATAATTAAAAAAGATCATAAAAATGTCTATGTGATATCTCATGCAGGAGTAATAAGATCAATATTATCATATATTCTTAAAATTTCATTAGAAAGATCATTTATTATCAATTTAGATTATGGAAAAATATCTAAAATTATTGTTAATCAAAATAAAGATAATTATTTATATAATATTAAATATATCAATAAATAATATTCACAATGAAGAACAAAACAATAAATAGATTAGTAGATTTAAGGTATTAATTGTTTCTATAAACGCTGATTAACTTTCACCTAATTATCTTGAAAAAATTTTTTCAGAGGAATTAGCAATTAAATTTATACAGCAAGGTGTTGATGTTTGTGGTGAAAATGGAGAATTTCATACAGTCGTTATTGATGGATATTTATTTCAAAATCCTATTGATCTTATTGAAGGAATTCGATTCTTTAGAAATAATTAATGATTTCTTGATTATAAACTAAAAAATAATTAGAAATAAATTTAACCCGTATATCTTCTCAAAAATGAATCAGATACTTTTCCACTTTGCATTGATTCGAATTTTTCTTTCATTCGAGTAGGAGATTCATAAAATGCTTTATTAATTGCTTTTAAAAATTCCAATCCATCTCCAGTTATCTTATAAATTCCATAATCATCTCTCTCTATCAATTTTTCTTCTATTAAATGAGTTAAATGATTGGAAACCGCTGTTTTTTTTAAATTTATTTTTTTTACAATATTTCCATAAGAGAGAGGACCTTTAAGCAAATATATCAATACATTCAATCGTTTTTCATTGCCTAAACATTTCAAGATTTTAGATATAATTAAAATTGATTCAGAAAGAGAATTAATTAAATCTTCATTAAGATCTCTAAATATCATTTTTTCAATTCTCCTTTTTTCTTTTTATTGGTATATACCAATCCATGAGAGAATTTGGATGATTCTCTCCTTTCCATCTATCTGGAGAATATGATTGCATAATATAAGGATAAGATTGTTCATAATTTGAATTAGGTAACCAATCAGAAAAAATAGATTCACATCCTTTTCCCAAATATTTTGTTGTGAAAAAAAGATATTTTGTTTTAGGAAATACTTTATAAAACATATCAAGTGGAAAAAAATCATAATTCTTTACTTCAATTCCTACAAAAACGTGGAATTTTTTTTTTTTTTTATAATCTCCTGGTTCAATATGCACTTCGAATCCAAATTCTTTTCCTGCTTTAGCTTTGTCAAGAAAATCCTTATATTGATGGAATAATTCATAAAATCTTTTCCAAGTATTTCCAATTTCATTATTTGGATCCCAACCTTTAGCAGAATGAAAAGGATCTCCATAATAAACACATCCTAAAAGTTTATATTCTTTTTCATCAATTATTATGGGTTCCAATACAAATCAAACTAATTATTCTATTAATTAATTAAATATAGATTTTCTTTCTATTTAAGATCATTCACTTTTTCTAGGGATATATTCACATAATTTAAATATAATTTATAATTTCTAGAATTCACCAATAGATGTGGAAAAAAAATGATTGAAAAAGAATATAAAATAAAACCAATAGGATATACTCGAATTGAAGGAGATGATCCAATGAAGGCAGATTATTTAATTGAAATTTTAGAACCATATCGATCTGCTTTAAAGGAACTAGATAAATTTAGTCATGTTATGGTTTTTTGGTGGGCTAATGGAAATGATAAAGAAGACCTTCGTAATCTACAAAAATGGGCAACAACACCTCCATATGGAGAAGATACGCCTGAAACAGGAATTTTTGCAACTCGATCCCCAATACGACCTAATCCCATTGCTCTAAGTACATGTCAATTATTAGATGTGAATTATGAAAAAGGGATCATTAGAGTTAGTGGATATGATGCATTTGATGAGACTCCAATAGTTGATTTAAAGGCTTATTTTCCCATATCTGATCGCGTAAGGGAGTGTCATATTGCACCATGGTTAAAAGATTGGCCAGAATGGTTAGAAGATGGATTTGAATGGTGGCAAAAACAAGAGTTTGCTTTTTCAGATTAGGTTGGAACTAATTGCTTTTTTTTTTATATAAAATATCAAAAAAGAATTTTACCAAATAAAACAAAAATCAACAAGTAAAAAAAAAGAATTAACATAAAATATAAAGTGAT
>CAZBEU010000528.1:0-4578 GCA_964491005.1 uncultured archaeon
GTTCAACTATCAATTAAATGGATTAAACTATCTCTGAAAAAAAAGCTTATAATTCCAGAATATTCATTGATTGAAACAGGGTGATAAAAATTTAATAATTAAAAAATACTCGGTACTGTTTAGGGGTGAGTAGTTCAAAAGTTAGTCTAATTCTAATGTATGTTCTTGAATTAGTATTTTTATAACATTGTTAAATATTTCTTCAATATTATCTCCAGTTAATGAGGATATTTCATAAAATCCATTCAGATTATAGGATTCTTGAATTTCATTTCCTCTGTTCGAAGGAACTTCTCTATATTTCTCAAGATCCTTTTTAGTGCCAATTAATAGAATTGGAATATTATTTGTGTTCTCTTTTACAATGTTAATCCATATAGGAAGATGATCATAAGAGTTATTATTTTTAATATCATATAGTATAAGTGCAACATCTGCTCCTGTACAATATTTTGGAAGAATTGATCTAAAACGTTCTTCCCCTCCAAAATCCCAAATTTGGAATTTAAATAATTTATCACCATATTCTATGAACTTTGAAAATATATCTATACCTATCGTCTGTTTTAGATTATCTCTAAATAACCCAGTAACATAACGATAAGTTAAAGTGGTTTTTCCTACTCCCTTATCTCCTAAAATTATTAATTTAAAAACAAACTCTTGATTCATTTTTTTTTGTATTTTTAATATCTAATATCATATATTTTTTATGTATTAGTATTTAATATTTACGTCTATTTAAATTATAAAAATTATATGTTGTAAATATATCACGTATATATTATAACGCAAAATTAATGTTAAAATAACTATTTATTTAAACTATTAATCAGTTTCATCATCTTATTCGATAAATAGAAATTATTTAGTCAAAACTATATAGAGATGATTATTTTAGATTTTATTGTCTGAAAGAGTATTTTTCGGGTCTTTTGAATAAAGATTTTTTTGAATACCCCCTCTCAATTAACCTATCTGCATTACATTATATTAAATTATAAATTATAAAAGAAAAGAAAAAAATTTTTTTGTTATTTGAATTTAAAAATATCAAGAATAAAAATATTATTAGATGATTTAGTTTGCCTACTATGGATAGACGATTCATTGATGAAAAAGGTAAAGTATTAATGTTAGGAAACGAAGCAGTTATAAGGGGATGTTTAGAAGCAGGGGTAAGCTTTGTTTCCCAATATCCTGGAACACCAACAAGTGATATAGGTGAAACATTTCAGAAATTACTGAGAGAACAACCTGAATTACAAAATTATTTAGTTCATCATTGGGGGATCAATGAAGCAGTTGCCTCCTCTGAATGTGCAGGAGCCGCTTGGACAGGATGTAAATCATTAAATCCAATGAAACATGTAGGATTAAATGTTGCAAGTGATCCTTTAAGTGTTATTGCTCTTAATGGGCCCAACCCTGGGGCAATGGTAATATTAGTTGGCTCTGATCCAGGGAGTTTAGGATCTCATCAAGAACAAAATGAACGATTTTATACTTGGATGTTACATTTTCCTTGCTTTGAGCCTCATACGCCCCAAGAATGTAAAGATTATATCAAACTGGCTTTTGAATTATCTGAAAAATATGATACTGTTTTTGAAATAAGAACTTCAACAAGAAGTGCCCACTCTAGAGGTTTTGTTAATTTAGGACCTATAATAAAAGGAAAGAAAAAAGGAGAATTTATAAGAAATATTCCAAAATATAATTCTCTACCTCCTCATGCAATTAATAATCACATAAGACTTTATGAAAGAATTGAAAAGATAAGAGAAATTGTCCCCAAATTGGGAGTAAATAAAGTAATAGAAGGAAATAATAAAATAGGGATTATAACTAGTGGAATGCCTTATGGATATACTTTAGAAGCATTAGATCAATTAGGATTAAATGATATACCCATATTAAAATTAGGACTAATTTATCCATTGAATTATAATGAGATTTCAAATTTTCTTAAATATCTAGATAAAGTTATAATAATAGAAGAATTAGAACCCTTTTTAGAAGTAAAAATATCAGAAATTGCACATAAACAGACAATTAATGTTGAAATAATAGGTAAAGACTATTTTCCTAAATCAAATGAATTTTCTACAGGATTAGTAGCATCATGTTTAGCTAAAATATTTAAGAAAGAACCAAGTAATCAAATGATAAAAGCTATTGATTACTTTAATTCATATAAAGACATAATTCCAAGTAGATTCCCCACATTTTGTGCTGGATGCCCAGAAAGAGCAACACTCTATACAATTCTTAAAGCAACAAATCAATTAGAAAACACAGTAGTGTGTGGTGATATTGGATGTTTTGTAATGAGCTTCTTTCCTCCTCAACAATGCAGTGATTTAATAATTTGTATGTCAGGCGGACTAAGTGCTGCTATCGGTATGTCTACAAAAACAGATCAAAGAGTAATTGCCTATATGGGAGACTCAACTTTTTTACACACTGGAATGAGTCCATTAGCTGAAGCAGCAAATTATAATTCAAATGTACTATTATTTATATTTGAAAATAGTTGGACAGCTATGACTGGCCACCAACCAGTATTAGGTTTGATTGAAAAAAGAATATCCATTGAAAAAATTTGTAAAGCAATTGGAGTACAATGGCTCAGAATTGAAGATTCTTATAACCCAAAAAAATTAATCTCAAGTATAGAGAAAGCACTTGAAACAAAAGGTCTTAAAGTAATTATAGTGAAAAGAGAATGTGCTCTACAAGCCCATAGATGGAGAATGAAACAAAAAAGAGAATTAAATAATCAAAGCAAACGAACACAAGATGTTATATATCATATTACAGGGTGTCAGATGTGTTATGAATGCGCTCGTATATTGAGTTGTCCTGCAATAAGAAAAATTGAAAAAGATGGATATGAAACTATGCAAATTGATGAAGATAGATGTGTAAAATGTGGTGTATGTTATGAAATTTGTCCTAACGGAGCTATTCATAAATCCATTATTCATGCTTTAGATGAAGAAGTTCCCTTTCGAGAACTCTAAATCAATTTTATAGGTAATTTTATTTTTCATTTCTATTATTTTTTTGAGAAAACCTATAAATCTAAATATAGCTTGAAATAATAATTCAATGATTTCTAAGTATCTGAAAATTAGAATTAAATATCCTAAAATTTTTATGAAATATCGTATATAGTTATCTAAAAATTGATTAATTAATACGAAATAATGGATATACCAAATAAAAAACCTTCAAAAAAAATATGTTATTTTCTTGATACTGATGAAACTGCTTCTCCTTTTGATATCAATATGGCTTATGATGCTGGATATGATGTGGTTGTCCCGTTTAATAATATGACTGCCGAGAAAGTCCCAAGACTGATACAAGACGCTATTTTTTCCAGAAAACCAAATGCTTTTACTGCATTTTTTATTGGAGGAGAGGATACAAAAGAAGCAGAAAAAATCGTTAATAAAGTCTTGGAATCGTTTGTTCCCCCTTTTGAGTGCCCAGTAATTGTTGATCCAAGAGGATCCCATACTACTGCTTCAGCAATAATTGCCAAAATTATAAAGATCGCTAAAGAACATGGAATTGAAAATTTATCCGGAAAAAAAATGGTAATTTTAGGTGCTACTGGTCCAGTAGGAAAGATTGGAGCTCTTCTTTCTGCTAATCTTAAGTGCAATACAGTCATTACATCCAGAAGAGAAGAATATATAATGAAGTTAGCGAAAGAACTTAATGAGAAAACAAATAATGGTGCGTCTGAAATAATTGGAGCCGTTGGAGCTACAGATGATGATAAATATAATGTTTTAAAAGATGCAGATTTAATTTGCTCTGTTGCGAAAGCTGGTATCGAAATGATCTCAAAAGAACTACTAGAAAAATTACCACCTAAAAAAATAGTCGTAGATATTAATTTAGTCCCTCCCTATGGTATCTATGGTCTAAAACCTAATTATGATAATGAAGAACTGATATCAGGAATTTTTGGGATAGGTGCTCTAGCAATTGGAAATCTTAAATCTAAAATTGAAAAGACTATGTTAATGGAAGCATCTAATACAACAGGGAGAAAAATATTTGACTATAAAAATGCATTTAACTCAGCTAAATTATTACTTAACCTTTAAATTATTTATAAAAATTTGTAATTTTCAATAAAATTCCAAAATTTATTGTTTAAATTTAATAAAGATTTTTAAATGTTATCCAAAATTATATAATATTTAATATAAATGATAAAGATACAATTATGGTTATAGAAAGGTATTTTTTCAGACTTAGGTATAAGAATAATAACATAAATGATTATTATCACATGGAATTGCGAAATTTATCTGAAAAAAGTAAATTAGTATATTTAAGATCTATTTATCAATTACAGCAAAAAAAAACACCCTCCTTTACAGTACCGAGTATTTTTTTGTTACATTTTTCATTACTTCCCTTAATTCGTAAATATAGCTAAATTATAGCGGTTCTTCCATGTAAAGCATGATCCAATTGAGAGTACATTGAATTAGAAAACCTCGTGGAAGGTCTCCTAAAATATTAAAAGATAATAATGATTGACGTATTTCA
>CAZBEU010000529.1:0-2661 GCA_964491005.1 uncultured archaeon
AACCATGGTTTTTGTGTGAAAGATTTTGAAAAGGGCGGATTTAAAGAATTTCTTAAAAATATTGATGATAATTCGAATGAAGGTATTGTTCATAATAATAAACCTATTTTAGCGGTTCAATTCCATCCAGAAGCAGCACCAGGTCCCATGGATTCTACATATTTATTTGATGAATTTATAAAATTAATGGAGATATAATTATGCCTTTAGATAAATCAATTAGAAAAGCTTTAGTATTAGGATCAGGGGGAATTAGAATAGGTCAAGCAGGAGAATTTGATTATTCGGGATCGCAAGTTTTAAAAGCACTAAAAGAAGAAGGAATAGAAACAATTCTTATAAATCCAAATATAGCCACAGTACAAACAGATATTACAATGTCGGATAAATTATATCTTCTCCCACTTACCATAAAATATGTTGAAAAAATAATTGAAAAAGAGCACCCTGATGGAATTTTATTAGCTTTTGGAGGCCAGACTGCTTTAAATGTAGGAGTAGAGCTTGCTGAGCAAGGAATTTTGGAAAAGTATAATATTCGTGTTCTTGGAACACCAATAGAAGCAATTCAAGTTACAGAAGATAGAGAATTATTTGTAAAAGCTATGGAAGAATCTAAAGCACCTGTTTGTAAAAGTAAAGCAGTAAATTCTTATAAAGCAGGAATAAAAGTTGCAAATGAATATGGATTTCCTTTGATGATTCGTGTGGCATATACTTTAGGTGGGCGAGGTTCAGGTATAGTAAATAATTTAAAAGAGTTTGAAAAAAAAGCTCGAAAAGGGTTAGCACAATCTAGAATTAACCAGATACTAATAGAAGAGAGTGTTTGGGGATGGAAAGAAATTGAATATGAAGTAGTCAGAGATGCTGCAGATAATTGTTTTATAAATTGTAATATGGAAAATTTTGATCCTGTTGGAATTCACACAGGTGAGAGTATAGTAATTGCTCCTTCTCAAACCTTAACAAATGAAGAATATCAAATGCTTCGATCAGCTTCAATTAGAGTCATACGTAATTTAGGCATTATCGGAGAATGTAATATTCAATATGCTCTTCATCCTACATCAAAAGAATTCCGTGTTATTGAAGTAAATGCAAGATTATCACGTTCCTCAGCTTTAGCCTCTAAAGCTACAGGATATCCTTTAGCTTACATAGCGGCAAAATTGGCTATAGGATTTAATTTACCTGAATTAAAAAATAAAATAACTGGTATTACGACTGCTTGTTTTGAACCTGCATTAGATTATTTAGTATTGAAAATACCTAGATGGGATATGACCAAATTTCAACGGGTTGATCGTCATATTGGTAGTCAAATGAAGAGTGTTGGAGAAGTCATGGCTATCGGGAGAACATTCGAAGAAGTTCTACAAAAAGCGATAAGAATGTTAGATATAGGAATGAAAGGAGTTGTTGCAAACGATTTAGACACAATTGAAGATATAAATGAACTAAAATTTCGATTAAGAAATCCTACTGATTTAAGGATATTTAGGTTTGTTGAGGCAATAAAAAACGTAATCTCAATCGATGAGATTTATTAACGATCAAGAGTGGATAAATGGTTTCTATACAAAATTAAAAATATCATAGATATTGAAAATAAACTGAAAAAAATAAAATTTTTAGAAGATAAGGAAGATTATAAACAATATTGGTTTGAAAGGGCTAAAAGATTTGGTTTTAGCGATGGTCAAATCTCTAAAATTATGAATATAGATACAATTACAATTAGAAGGATATTAAGAAGGAAATATCAAATTAGACCTTTTGTAAAAAGAATTGATACCTTAGCAGCAGAATGGCCTGCGTCTACTAATTATTTATATTTAACTTATGGAGGTTCTGAACATGATATTGATTTTGATAAAGAAAATGGAGAAAATACTAGAAAAATAATAGTATTGGGCTCAGGAACTTATCGTATTGGAGCATCTGTAGAATTTGATTGGGGTTCTGTTAATTGTTTATGGGGATTACAGAAGCAAGGAATAGATCAAGCAATTATGATTAATTATAATCCAGAAACTGTTAGTACCGATTTTGATATAAGCCAAAAGCTTTATTTTGAAGAACTTTCAGGAGAACGAGTACTCGATATATGTGAACTCGAAAAAGCTGAAGGTATTATTGTATCTGTAGGAGGACAAATAGCTCAAAACCTTGCTGCCAAATTTTCTAAATATTCTGAATTTTTTAGAAAAGTGAATTTAAATATTCTTGGGACTCATGGAAGTAGGATTGATATGGCTGAAGATCGATCAAAATTCAGTAATTTATTAGATCAATTGAATATTAAACAACCGAAATGGAGTATGTTGGTAAAAAAAGATAAAGCTCTTGAATTTGCTAATAAAGTGGGATATCCAGTTTTAGTAAGACCATCATATGTATTAAGTGGTGCTGCAATGAGAGTTTCTTATGATGAAAAAACGTTAAAAGATACTCTTGATCTTGCCGCAGCAGTATCGAATGAATTTCCAGTCGTTATAACAAAGTTTTTTACAGGAGCTAGAGAGATTGAGGCTGATGGGGTATGTGATGGAAAAAATGTTTTTATTGGTGCTATTGTAGAACATATTGAAAATGCAGGTGTACATAGTGGAGATGCAACTATGTCAATACCACCCCAAACGATATCTAAAAAGGTCA
>CAZBEU010000530.1:0-7378 GCA_964491005.1 uncultured archaeon
TATTTAAAAGTAATAAAGCAAAATATTATAAATATTAATTTTTATTCTATTTTTAGAAAATTAAATTTATTTTTTTAATTTTTAATTATAATTTTTTAAAATGTGTTATACCAAATGAATATAAACGATATTTACAATATATTGTATTCTTGACATTATGTATAATTTAAACTAATTAGAAGTATATTATTAAAATTATAGTGTCAAATCTTTTTTTATTTAATCTGGGTTTTATTTAGCAAAACTAAAAGGATTAAGAAGATAATAGAGATAAAATTATACTTCTAATTATACTTGTTAGATTTATTAATCTTTATTTGGAAAAAGGAGGATTTATTTGATAACATTAGAGGAAATTAAAAACCAGCAAAGTATATTAGAGAAAAAAGAATATAAGAAAATATTTAATTTCAATATAAAAAAAATTTATATATTTCAATTTTTTATTGGTTTTTATTTTATCTCTGGAGTAATTATACCTTTTTATTTAGTTAAAGCTCATCTTACATTATTAGATTATAACATATTACAAGGTTATTATTATCTATTAATATTTATTCTTGAAATTCCGTGTGGACTATTTGCAGATTATTATGGAAAAAAAAAATCTCTTATCTTAGCAAGTTTTTTTAGTATGTTCGGAGCAATAATATATGGTTTATGGGTAAATATTTTTATTTTTTATATAGGTGAATCTTTTTTTGCAATAGGAGCAGCATTAATGTCTGGAACCACAGAAGCATTATTGCATGATTCATTAAAAATTCAAAAAAAAGAAAAAAGTTTTACAAAAACAGTAGGGAAATCCAACAATATCTTTTTAATAGGTATAATAATTTCTTCACCTTTAGGTTCTATAATTGGATATTTTATTTCATTACAACTTACTATTGTTTTAATGAGTGTACCGTATGGTATAAGTTTAATAATAGCATTAACACTGAAAGATGTTTCTCTAAAAAAAAGACGTAATAAAATAGATATATTTAAAAAATTAAAAAATAGTTTTAAACCATTTATGAATCATAGAATTTTAAAAATTTTAATAAAAGAGATTTTATTTATTGAAATTATTATTTTTTCTTTATATTTGAATTACCAATTCTTTCTGTTAATAGATTTAAAAATATCTTTAATATATCTTGGAATTATAGAAGCATTAATTATTCTTTCAGAAATTATTTTCACATATATAATTTCATTAAAGAAAATAATTCATTCAAAAATAGCAATTATTATAACAACATTTTTAATTGGATTTTTTTATATTTCTTTAGGAATATTATCATTAATTCCTATTAATATAATTATAATTATAATAGTTTTGGGATTAGGATTATCTAGATATATTTTTTTCTTACAGCATTTTAATAAAGAATTAAATATAGAGAATAGAGCATTATGTTTTAGTGTTTTTAATATGATAAAAATGATCCCTGGGATGATTTTACCTATAATTGGGTTATTATTTCTATATAATTTTAAATTATCTTTAATAATTATGGGGAGTTTAATTGTTATATTTGTATTACTGTCTAGGAATAAGTATAAAAAAGATTAGTTGTAAAATATGACTTAACTTAGATTTTAGAAATATAATATTAAAATTAATTTTTTTCTTCAATTTTTCTCTTTAATTCATTAATTCTTTCTTTTTTATTCAGAATATCTTTTTCTATATTTTTACAATCTTTTTCTAGTTGTTCATATTCCTTGCTTTCCTTAGTATCTAAATTTTGAAGATTCTCTTCTTCTGATATATTGACTAATTTGGATTTAATATTTTTTATTTCATTATATTTTGTATCTAAAATAGTCTGAAGATCTTTAATGTTATTTTCCTCGACTATGATTTCTTGAAGAATCAGTTCCTTAGCATCCATATCAATAAGTTCTTCAATTCGATTAAGATATCGTTGAATTGATTTAATTTTAAGTTCTTTTGTATCCTCATTCTTAAAAAAAAGAGCAATATTACTATCTTCTCCAAGTTTGAGAATAATTGTTGAAATATTTTCGGTTTCAAATATTAATTTATTATAGTCTTGTATTTCGATATTACAGATATTATAAACAGCCCGAATTTGATTTAATAATTCAGAAATATGTTCTCCTAATTTAGGAATATTTATCTCATCGTGAGAAAATGTTGTTTGGAATACTATACCATTATTGTAAAACATTACAATATGTACTATTTCAGGTAAAGCATTTTTAATTCTTTCAATACTTTTAAATACCATTTAGTATCACCTAATTATATAATTTCTAAGATTAGATAGAATATTTAATATTTTATTTCTTATTTTTCCTGAACCATTTTTTGTAAAAAGGTAAATGATAATAATTATAACAATAATCATAAATAAGACTATAATGCCTATTACGAATTTAAATACAATAGTAAAATATATTGTCATTATAAACAATTGATAAATAGTTGTTATAAATCCTAACTTCATAAATTGTTTGAATGAAATTGGCCTTTTATTCTGTTCTGCAATATTCACAACGAGGATATTATCTCCAAGAGGTGTAAGATTGTCTCCCCAATTTGCGCCTAATGCGAGAGAATAATATAATCTTCTTCTTATTGTTTCAGATGTTATTCCTGGAATTTCACCGATTACAGGAATAAGCACTTTTGTTATAGGTATATTATCAATAGAAGAACTTAAAAAAGCAGATATCCATAAAACAAGTAATAATAAAACATACGTGTCTCCCCCTCCAACTTGAGAAATAAATTCTCCAACAACATCTAAAACATTAAGTAGTTCCAGAGAGCCTGCAATAACAAAGATTCCAATTAAATATAGGATTAATTCAATGTCAATTTTAGAGAATATTTCTTTCGGTTCTAATTTACTTAATATTATCATTAAAATTCCTAATGTTAAAGCTATAATATCAGGGGGTATTATTTCTTGAGGTACAACTATGAAAAAAAAAAATAATGATAATAAAGATATCATTGAGAGATATAAGAGTCTTTTACTTTGAACAACATTCCAAACATTATATTCCTTTAAAACATTCAAAGATCCTTCTGGAATCTTTAATTCCTTTTTATATAGAATTATGAAAAATCCTAAAGTAAGACTAAAACCTAATAAAGATAGTAAACCTACATTGATTAAAAAATCCAAAAAACTTATTCCTGCATATGTTACTATTAAAATATTAGGAATTGAAGAAATTGAAAATAGAGTTCCTCCAATATTTACCAAAATTGCTTGTGTAAGAATATAAGGTGTAGGATTTATATTAAGAATTCTTGATATAGTTATAGTAAGGGGGATTAGAATTATTACTGTTAAAATATTATTAAGAATCGCTGAAATTAAGACAGTCACACAACATAATATAATCATTAATGGAATTGGTTTTCCTTTTGAAAATTTAATCAAATATATAGATATAAATTGAAATAATCCTGCTTCATGTGATATTTGCACTATCATCATCATGCTAATTATCAATATAAGAGAGTGTAAATTTACATAATTTTCATTAGTACTAAACATTAAATCAACTATAATTGAAAAATCATAACCTTCAATAAAAATTAAAACAAAATAGGCTATCACCGCACCCATTAAAGCTGCGACTGCTCTGTTTAATTTTTCGGTTAAAATTAATAGAATAACAGAAATAAAACAAGCTAATAAAATAATATTACTTATTAATATTTTGATCTACTCATATCTGTTTAATCTCAAAAGAAATCTGCATTATATATAAATTTAATACTTAGTGATAAAAAAATAGATTTTGTGGATTTATTAATAAAATTGTAAAGATTTTTTTTAAATCTAACTATTTTAATTTGAATATATTTCCTTTTATCTCAAAAGTCTATTTTCCTAAAATTGAAGGAGTTTTTCTATAAATATCTAGCTTTTCCTCTATTAAATATCCAATATTTAAAATCTCCTTTTCATCGAAATAATTTCCAATGATCTGAAATCCAATTGGTAAATTATTGTTATCAAAACCACATGGTATAGATAATGCAGGTAATCCTGCTAAATTAACAGGACATGTTAAAGTATCCATTAAATACATTTGTAATGGATCATCTATTAATTCTCCAATTTTGAAAGCTGTTGTAGGCATAGTAGGACAGACAATTGCATCACATTTAGTAAAAGCATTTTTAAAATCCTGTTTAATTAATGTTCTTATTTTTAGAGCTTTTATGTAGAACATATCATAATATCCCGCAGATAACGTATAAGTCCCTAAAATAATTCTACGTCTTACTTCTTCTCCGAATTTTTCTCCTCTCGTTTTACTAAAAATTTCAAAAACATCATTTTGTGGATTATCATACATTTCTCCATATCTTAATCCATCAAATCGAGCTAAATTCGAGCTAGCTTCACTCATTGCTATTAAATAATAAGTTGGAATGGTATATTCTAAATGAGGAAGAGTTATTTCTTTTATTTCCGCTCCTAATTTCTCCGATAATTTAATAGTATCATTAATTTTATCTTTTACATTTGGTTGAATACCTTCTCCAAAAAATTCTTTAGGAACACCAAGTATTTTATTTTCAATTGATTGATCAAGATTTTGAGAATAATTATCAACTTTTAAATCAAAAGAAGTAGAATCTAGAGGATCTTTACCAGCAATTACTTCTAATAATAAAGCGGCATCTCTAACACAATGAGTTATAGGCCCTATTACATCCAGAGAATTTGCATAAGAAATAAGGCCATAACGAGAAACTCTTCCATACGTAGGTTTCAGACCAACAACGCCACAATAAGAAGCAGGACATCTAATACTTCCTCCAGTATCTGTACCTATTGAAAATATTACTTGACCAGAAGAAACGGATGTAGCAGATCCTCCGCTAGAACCTCCAGGAACTCTTTCAAGATCCCATGGATTATAACTAGGACCATAACAACTATTTTCAGTTGAACTACCCATAGCAAATTCATCCATATTGGTCCTTCCAACACAAATAGCATTTTCATTATGTAGCAGTTTTTCTACTATTGTTGCATTATAAGGGGGTTCAAAATCTTTAAGAATTTTGGAACAGCAAGTTGTAGGACTATCCTTAATACAGATTAAATCTTTAATTGCGATTGGTAACCCAAATAATTTTCCTTTTAGCTTTTTATTTTCAAGTTGTTTATCTAAATTTTTAGCTTTTTCAATTGCTTTATTTTTCGATAAATTAACGAAAGAATGAACAGAATTTTCAATTTTCTCAATATTTTCATACGTTTGTTGGATAATATCGATTATTTTTAATTCTTTATTTTTGATTTGTTCTATCAGCTCATAAGCCATGAAATCCGTGATTTTCATTGTTTTAAATCTAAATATGGTTTTTTAAATTTCTTTAAATTTTCTAATTTTTAAAAATCTATAAAATTTTGTATACACAATACTATTTCTTTTTTAAAAATAAAAGACAATATTTTTAGGAATTTTCACTTTTAAAACTAAAGAAGAAAATTTATCAGACAGATTATATGCATCATATTTACTTAGCACCTATGAAAAATATTACTTGTTGGGCTTTTAGGAATTCTTTTAGTTATATCTCAAATAGTTATACAGAAATGCTAAATCTTAATTCATTGCTATATCAAAAAGAAAAAGCATTAGAATTAATTGATACATATGAAATTCCCAATCAAAATCAATGGTTACAAATTTTAACTCATAGTCTCTCGGATATGAAAGCATTACCTAAATTCATTGTAAACTTTTGTGATAATTATCCCAAGAGAAAATTTATTTATGGTATAAATATAAATGCTTGTTGCCCTGAACCAGATATAATTAGAGCGGGCGATGGTGCGGCATTAATAAAGCGGACAAAAAGACTTATAAATTTATTTAATACCTTTTTATACTCCTCAAATACAGATTTTATAAAAATCAGCTGTAAAATGCGATTAGGCATAAATCAACAAGAAATGAAATATAAAAAAGTGCTACAGTTATTAGAAGAAATTGAAAAATTAGATGATGATAGGATAGCACCAACAATAATTCATTTTCGACATGCCCGTCAAAATTCAAATTCTAGACCTCATTGGGAATATTTAGAAGATATTCTAAATTGTGAATATAAAATAATTATTAATGGAGGAATAAGTACTATTGATGATATCTATAAGATTCAATCTCAATTTCAAAATATTGAAATTAAAAAATGGAAAAATACAATATTAGGAATTATGATTGGTAAAGCAATTCTTAAGAACCCTTTATATATTAATTCTTTTTTAGGAACGATGAATAGAGAAATTAATTTAATTGATTGGAAAGAAAAGTTAACAAAAGGGTTGGAAAAATATAAACCATCTAATAGATTTATTACTGAACTTAATAAAATTTATCATATTAAATGATTCAAAATTAAGTGTTGTACCTTATATTATTCTTTTTTTTTCTTTAAAAGATATTTAGAGAAAATATTCATATACAAACATTCTTCTGGTCTTAATTCCGGAAAGGATTTTGGATTTTCCGTAAACTTAAGATTAGTTCCTCTTATTATAACCACAGGGGTTTGTTGATTTCCTTCATTTAGCATAAATTGAGCTGCGGTTGCTAAATCATCTGCTACAGCTCTTAATGTGATTTGTAATGGTCTACCAAAAAGATCAGGTTTTCCTCTCATATCTTCTATAGGTTCAAATCCAGCTGAGGATATTGCTATTCCAATTGTACCTTTTCTTAATGGTTGGACTCTTGAATCTGCAATGATTATACCAAAATTATTGATTTTGAATAATTTTTTAATTTCTTCATATAAATTCCATGTTGTTTCTTTTAAATTTTTTGGTAATAATACAACATTTCCTTCTCCTGCATTTGATTGATCTATTCCGGAATTAGCTATAAGGAAATCATCAACTTTCGTCAAAAGAACATGTTCCATACCTCCAAGTATCATCTTAGATTCTTGAAGTATCAATTCAACAAACCGTTTATCCATATCATATTTTTTTGATAAATTAATCGCTTTTTCGGAAATGTTATTAACATTAGAAAGATTCATAATTCTCCCTTGAGAAGTAGCTATAATCTTCTCAGAAATAACAAGAACATCTCCTTCTTTAATTGATTCGTTATTTTCCTTTAAAGTATTAACCAAAATATCCAATAAAGGATCATTTTCTTTGATTAGAGGTAATTTAATTGAAATTAGAAGCATTTTTGAAAAACTATTTAATATTCAGAAATTTCTATTTGTAATTATAATCTTATTTATGATTATTTCTAATCAAAAAAACTTAATAGATTTTTTCTTTAGTTTAATAAAAAGGAATATAGAATATTTTTAAAAAATAATATTTTAGATAGATAAACCTTAATAAGCTAAAGATAAAATTTT
>CAZBEU010000531.1:0-4610 GCA_964491005.1 uncultured archaeon
ATGAATCCAAATGTTGTCGAACTAAGCCTTTTTCATCAAATAGACTCTTAAGTACTACCCATTTATCCTCATTAGATAATTTTTCTATGCTCATAGTATTATCCTAATTAGATTAAATTAATTAAAAAGAAAAGGCTTTAAACCTTTTCTTTAATAACAAATCTGTAATAATATATTTGAGAGACTGTTGTATCAGAATCTCTTATAATTTTAATAACATCTCCTTCTTTTGCTCCAATTGCAATCGCGACTGGATCTTTCTCAAATATTTGGGGAAGATCTGTTAATTGGATTTTATATTTTGCTAACAGATCTTCAGTCTCAGATTTAGTTAAAAGAATATGCTTCGGAACTAATTTATGAAGAAGCACATCTACTTTTTTTTTCTTAGTCAAGGAAATATCCTCATTTTAAAATTAATTTTAATAAGAATATATTTCTAAAAAGTTTTTTCATTTTATACCATAAAAAAAAAACCTTGATATTCTTCAGAATTCAGACAAAAGAATATTGAAAAATCCAAAATCCACTCCTTTTACATTTTATATTAATTTTATCATTGAATTGATCTAATAAATATTTATAGACATGAGGAGCTCCCATTTTTTTCCTAATAACAAATTCAAATAATCCCCCTTTTTTCAAATAGAATGGTAATATCTTAAATATCTCAAAAAATTCTTTTTTTCCCTTTCTAAGAGGAGGATTCATATAAATCATATCAAATTTTATATCTTTATTTTTCAATGATTCAAAATAATCCCCTGAAAAAATATGCACGTTATTTTTTAATTCAGGAAGATTTAATTTTACATTCTCTTTTGTACACCATATCGCTCGCTTATTGCTATCAATAAAATATATCTCACTATCATGAGAATAATATCCTAATACAATTCCTATTGGTCCATATCCACAACCCAAATCTAATAATATACTTTTTTTTGAAGGAATTGTCATGTTTTCTATAAGGATTTTAGTCCCTAAATCTATTTTTCTAAATGAAAAAACACCTGTTGTAGTTTTAAATAAAAATAAATGTCGTCTCAAACTTTCCGAAATTGTAAAGACTTTTAGTTGAGAATCTGGATATTTTGAATAGTAATGATGCTCTTCTTTTACCATTTTTGATACTTATTTATTTTTGTTTAGTAGAATCATCCCAGCGAGGATATGTTCCTCTTTTCATAAATACCTTATCATTTTTAACCATTATTCCTTTAGTTGCTTTATATATCGTCATTGCATCCTTTTCTGAAATACCAAACCCTATTAATTCTTTTTTTAAAGTCATTAAAGCGACTTGCATACCTGGTTTTATCCGTGCATCAATATAACAAATCCCCGCAGAGGCAAGAGATGCTCCATGACATAAAGCATCAACAGCCGAGTCTCGAACAAATATTTTAGGAAGATGTTTGACCATTTTTTCCATAGGAGATATCATCTTCTTTAAATAAAAATCATCATTCTCTTTTTGGTAAATTGTAAAAGCATCTTTCAAATTTTGAAGAGAAATCAAACTTGCATCTTCTTCAAAAAACCCTACTCTTGTTCGTCTTAACTCAACCATATGAGCTCCTGAACATAACGCTTCCCCAATATCAAAACAATATTTTCGGATATATGTTCCCGCTTCACATCCTACTCTAAAAAGTATATGATTTTCTTTTATCTCTAACAAGTCAACATAATAGATTTCTCTCATCCGAAGTTTTCTTGTAACTGAAGATTTAACAGGAGGACGTTGATATATTTTTCCTGTAAATAATTTTAATATTTTTTCAATTCTCTTTCTCGTTTCTATTTTATGTAAATACATGACACAGATATATTCCTTTCCAGCGTTTAGTAATGCAGATAAAACTCTTGTCGCTTGACCTAATCCAACGGGTAATACACCTGTTACCTTTGGATCAAGTGTTCCTCCATGACCAACACTATCAATATTTAAAATTTTTTTAATCCATGAAACAACTTCATGACTCGTTGGGCCACTTACTTTATCAAGGTTGATAGTTCCATATTCTAAAAGTTGTTTTATACTTCGCTTCTCGGGTTCCAATCCAAATTCTTGATTCGTTGTTCCTTGAGATTTAATTAATAATTGTTCCGGTTCATCTGAAGGAAGAATAAATTTTGATTTTACCATGATTTTTTTAATAAAAACTTTGAATTACTATAGTAAAAATAATGATTGCTTAAATTGATACTTAGAAAATAAATCATGATTTAAAGAAAAAATTTTTGAAAGAAATAGATAATTTTCTAGAATATGATATAAATTCTCTTTTGATGAAAGAATTATTGGTTTTTTATCCCTTTAGTCTTTTTTTATCGAAAAGAGAGTAATTTCATTAGATTAAAAAGTCTAAAATTGAAGATCTTGAATTACCAAAAAATGAAAAGAATTCTATGATGCTGATGAGGATTTGATGTATGTTAAAAAGTTTAATTATGTTAATTATCTAAAAGTTTATAATAAGGATGTACCTTGGAATTTAGATAAAATTGATTATATTATCATTGTAAATAAATATACTGATAAAAGTAAAAAGGGTTTTGATGACTGGACTTTAACCTATGTTAAAATATTCAATAAAGCTGGTGAATCTATAGCTTGTACTAATAATGTTAAATTTGGAGATTCTAATGAAGATAAAGACGTTAATTTTTTCATATGGAGTGTGAATAATAATAAAATAGTTGAAAATAAATTACTCACTGAAAAACTCCATTCTTATCAAGGTATAAGTATTTATTTGAGTATACAAAATATAGAAACTAAAGCTCATTTTTATAATGTATTACGATCGAGTTTGTATAAGAATGGTTATGAAGGATTTATAGAAGGAAGTACACCAGTGGGTATTAATGACTATTATAAAGGTATATGCGTAATTCCAGATTTTTCAAATTATAAATTAGAAGATTTTCAAGGAAGAGGTTTAAAATCTACTATACAAATACAAGGATTTTTATTAAATAGCACAAAACATTGGGAATGGATGAGTTGTCAAACTCAATCAATTCAATGGGACATATTAAGATTAAAATTACCTATGAAATTATCGAATAACAATTTTTATAATAGGGATATGTTAACTGATTCTATTATAACTATGGCTTATAATCATATCACAATTGCAGATTATGATAAAAATCATGATAAGTATATTGATTTTATACTAATAATTCTTCCTTTTGAAGATGATTATATTTGTTATGAAAATTGGGATCTTAAATTAACAAGAGAACACACAAACGTTTTTCTATTCCCACAAAATAAATTTTATCCTGGTTTTTTGGATTATGGATTTATAAATTATCGCGTTGGGATGTGTTTAGGTCTTACAGATATTCGCGATTATCAACCCTCTATAGGATGGCTTTCATTAATGTGTGGCTTTCCAGCAAGTCCATCAATTACATTTTCTGCCACAGAGAAAATTAAACTTAGATGGGTTCAACCAGATTTAATTAATACCTCCTCAAGTTCTACAATTGAAATTGAATTAACTCCAGCAGAAACTAGTCTTAAAGCAATAATGATTCCCATAACAGAAACTGAATCTATTATAATAGAATATAGGAATAAATCTAGCTCATCGTATGGTTCTAGCATATATATCCCTTCCCATAAAGGACTTGCAATATATCAACATATAGGAGCATTTTATATCCCTGATTTCTCATATTTGATAACTCCTAAGGGAATATATTCTGGAGCTTGGTCAAGTGATAGAGATTTATGGTATCCTGAAAATCCTGATTTTTTTGGTTCATTTACATTTACTGTAGAAGATGATGATCGCTACATTAAAGAATGGACAATATCAAACCTTAAGTGGACAGATAATGGAATTAAATTCAATATAACAATTATATCTGGGGAAACTACATATGATATTCCTGAGGAAGAAGAAATAGTAAATGATCCGAATGCTGAAAAGATAGGTATTTTTATATGGGCTTCTGATTGTTTAAAACCTGAAGCAATAAACATATATCAAGCCTGTTTAGAAACCAGGAGATATACTAAATTTTACTCCTTTAAAGATTGTGAGAATCTATATGAATGCTTTGAATTCATTGATTCAATTGAAGGACTTAAAGATACATTATTTTTTAGTATTTTCGGTCATGGACTTTACAAATATAATTATGTATATGACGAAATGGACTCAGAAGTCTGGATTGCAGGTGAAGATAATAATGTATATTTATCGTCAAGGGAATTACGACTATTTATTGATAATTT
Source organism: uncultured archaeon (assembly GCA_964491005.1). Classification (GTDB taxonomy): domain Archaea; phylum Asgardarchaeota; class Lokiarchaeia; order Sigyniarchaeales; family SOKP01; genus JAFGOA01. The sequence goes on from CAZBEU010000531.1 coordinate 4,262, forward strand.
AGAAGCAAGAAATAAAGGAATTCTCATTGAATCCTGTCATTCAGGCGGATTTATAGAAGATTTTATTGGTTCTGATGTTTTTATTATATCTAGTTCCTCAAAAGATAACATTTCTGATGGTCTTGGAAAATTACCAACTGAAGGAAAAGTATCAGCCCATTTCTTTAGACTTCTTGAAGTTCGCTATTGGATTAGTAAGAAACTGAAATATAGTGGAACAGAAGCATTTTATAATGTTAAACAAAAAATGTCTAATTTTGGAATATTTCTTACAAAATATCCAAGAGGATGGATATTTATGGTAATTTTACTTCCAAAACAAATCCAAAATCCTCAGATATATTGTGGA
>CAZBEU010000532.1:0-3337 GCA_964491005.1 uncultured archaeon
ACTTAGTTTTTTCAATTATTTTATCTGATGTTTAATTATTTCAACGTAGTTACAATTGCCTTAACACAAAAAAAACAAAAAAAATTAGAATTCATCCATATCTTCATCGTTAAAATCAGCTTCTTCAACTCGAGGAGCTAAGAAATAGCTCAATTCTCCCCCTTCCAATAAATTAAAGATCATTTTCAATGGATGGTCTGTTAACAGAGAAATCTCAAGTTTTTCTGTTATTGAAGATATTTTCAGAATTGCTTTTAAAAAGGTAAGACTATATGCTCCTGTGCTTGAATCAGTGATATTTGATTCTATAAGATCTTCTTCAGAAAGATCATATACCATCTCACCAATTTGACCTGAAGAACTAAAAGTCAATCCTTTTTTTTGTTCGGCTCTAATGTTTAAAATTTCAGAATAGATTTCTGCATCTTTTATAGCTTCAACAAAAAATTCTGGGTCAATTACCCATGTAGAGTTATACTCAATTTGTAATAATTTCTCCATTTGAATTTCTTCCATTTCTATATCCAAAAGTGCGAGACTGAAGGTTCTTGAGCGAGATGATCCTTCTCTTTTCATGATAATTTTAATTTTATTATCATTTTCTTTAAATTCTATTTCGATTGAATCATTTGCGGAACTTCTTTTTAAAATTTTATCGAGGTCGTCTAAATTCAATCCTATTTTTGTGTCTTGTTTGCATTCATAGCTATCGAAATCATCTGATTTTAATGATAATTTTAATAAACAAATTCTACTGGGATCCATAGCTGTAATGACAAACTCTTTAGGAGTAACTCTAAACTCTGTTTCATCAATTATACTAGCAAGTGTTTCAACAATTCCTTTTAGAATTCGACTATTTTCTATTTTTAACTTAAAAGTCATTTTTGTGCTCCTTTATTCAATTTTTCCTAAAATAATAATTGGAAATAAGATTTATTATATTAATAAATTTGATATTAGTGATTTAATAACCATCTATTATCAATGATAATTTATTTATTAAGATAAAATAAAATAATTTTTGATAAATTATTGGATAATTTTCAAGCTAATTTAAAAATATTAGAGTGTGTTCTATATGGAAAATAAATATGCAAAACAAAGAATTATTGACGATATAAAAAACGAGGATTTACTAATTCAAATAACTGGATATATTGATAAAATAAATAATAATAAAAGTTTTATTCTAAATGATGATACTGGAAAAATTAAAGTGAATTTGAAAGAGATTAGATCAAATTTTAAAGAAAAAGACTTAGTTAATGTTATTGGCGAATTAAATATTGCTTCTTCGGGAGAAAAAACATTAGAAGCCAATATAATTCAAGATATGAAGAAGCTGAATTTCAAATATTATAAAAAATTATATGAACTCAAGAAAGAAATTTTAGAATAATTGTGTAAAAAAATGGTAGAATTCTGTCCTGAATGTTCATCTCTCTTGCGAAAAAGAATAATAGAGGGAAAATCTGTCTTAGCATGTAAATGTGGTTATCATAAAGAAGCTGAAGATAATGATGATAAAGAACTAGAAAAAAAAATTGAGCAGAAAAAAAAAGATCTTGAAAACAATCTAATTATAGTGAGTGAAGAGGATAAATTGTCTGTAAACCTAAAAGTTACTATGATATGCCCAAAATGTAAGTATAAAGAAGCTGAAACATGGCAAGAGCAGACTAGAAGTGCTGATGAGCCAAGTACTCATTTCTTCAGATGTTTAAAATGTAAATTTACCTGGAGAGAATATTAGTTTTATTATTAACATTATTGTTAATAATCTGAATTTTAAAGTCTAATCAACAAAAAGGTCTTATTTAATTTATATTTCAAAATTAGTTTAGAAAATAAGTATATTAAAAATAATTTTTTCTTTTATTCTTAATCCATTTTCTCTTAAATTTAATTTTATATGACTAACGAAGTAAAAAAATAATTTAGAATGATTTAAAAAAAAAAAATAAAATATATGTTGTATTGAGTTATTCTCCTTTACTTTGTCTTCTATAATATATTATATAAGCAAGTAGGAGCGTAATAACTATATAAAGGAGCAATCCTATAGCAGCACCTATTTCACTTGGAGTTTCCCATGAAGTATATTCATTATTAGTACCTGGTATTTTATTAATTTCAAAACGACTTACTGGCATTTTAAGACTGTATACAACCATAGCACCATAGTAGTTAAGAATAAAATACATTGGTAGTTCATTATTATTTAGGAGTCCTGCCATACTTAAAATCATGGGAATCATTTGAAACACGATTGCAAAGAAAAGAATTCCAAAAACAATAGTCATTGAAGTGGTTTTCATAAAACTACTTATTAAAGTATAAAAGGACAAAATAGCAAATGAAAAGAATAACCCCCAAGCATAGGAATAAAAATATGTTAAGGGTAAATTTTGATATTGAATAAAAGTAACTATTCCAATAAGAATATAAAATGAAAGTAAACAGATAGCCATATAAAAAAAGCGTGCGATTAATCTACCAATCAATAATCTTCCTTTGCTTATTTTGGGAAATAACAAATTTCCTGTTTGTTTATCAAAATCTTCAGCAATTATCGGACCACCAAGAGCAGAGACACTAAAACCCATAGAAACCGCTAAAAAACTACCTATGTATTCTTGCATATATTCAGCAGAATCTCCAGTAAGTGTCAATCCAAAACTTTCTAAACTTTTTACTATTAGAAAAGATAATATAAAAATTACGATATGAAATACAAGTAAAAATTCTAATTTTCTTAAATTCCTTCTAAGTTCAAAAGAAATAGTATGTTTTATCTGTGTAAAATGCCTCCTGAACCCTACTTTTTGTCTATTGATTTCTAATGTATCAATAATGATCTCTTCTTGTTTTAAAATTGAAGCCATTTTTTAACCCTCTAATAATATTTCTTTTTCTTTTTGTCTATTATCTAATTTATTATTATTACCATTATTAAATTCTGGATTAACTAAATCAATAAAGAGGTTTTCAAGTAATCCTGCTTTAGGTACAGAAAATTCTATAATTTTATAATCGTATCTTAACAGTGTTTTTAATATAATCAACTGATTTTTAGGTACTCCATTAAAAAAAATCTGAAATATTTTTGTATCTTGATTATAGGTTATTTGATTTAATTCTTCTGGTACACCCGTAAAAGGAGATACTATTTCTTTAAGGTGATTCAAGGTATTGTTTATATTATTTTCTTCAATAGGATTAATTAATTCAAAATGAATTATACTTTTTTTTGCCTTTGACTCTAAATTATCTAAAGTATCAAATGCAATTATAGATGAATGGGAAAGATATAAAAATACTGATTTCAACAAAA
>CAZBEU010000533.1:0-3314 GCA_964491005.1 uncultured archaeon
TAAGATATTTTTCAAAACCTGCTTCTTTTACCCATTTAAACCGATATTCTGAAGATTCACCATAAGGATTATCCAGTTCTTCTACTAGTTTTTTAATTAGTTCATGGGAAGTATTTAGTGGAATTCTTTCTTTAGCAAAAGCCTTTTTTAGTGCTTCAATAATATCTACGCAAAGATATTTTTTATCATTTTGAATTGAACACATGTCAGATTTTACAGAAGATATTTTGCTTTTATAAGCTAATATAATATATAATTTATAACCTATTTTAATAATAGCTTATATAGAATTAAAAGAGTTCTAATTTGATTAAAAAAGTTAAAAGTAAAATCTAATAATGATATTGGGGACTGCTTTTGGACTTTCAATTGCTTTTCTTGGAACTCCATACTATTATCCATTTTATGCTGAGATGGTAGGGCAATCTCTAATCACGGGTGATGTTCCCCCGAATGAATTAGGATTTATTATGAATTCTACTTGGGCTATTGAAATGTTATTATGTTATTTAATTCCAAGTATCATTGTTGCTTATATTTTCTTTAAAAACCGAGATGTTTATTTTTTTTTCTTTTTGATTAAGTTTTTATATTTAAATATAAAGAAATGCCATTATTTATTGGGTTTTATTAAGAATGGTTTTTACTTTATACAATTTTTTTTTTATTTCAACATTTTTCTTTGAAGAGCTAACATATGACCAACATAGAAAGCTACTAAAGAAGCAACTATAATAAATGGAAAAAATGTAATTATTATCAATGCTAAAACAGGTTTTACATAGATAAAATATGCTGTTAGAATATATATGAAATATAGAGACGAATTTATAGCACATAATTTTAAATTTAGAGAAAAATATCCTGCAATAAGATTGGCAATACCAAATACTAAAATAAGTTCCGCTAAAGATATTAGTACTACTTGCGGTATAATACTTATTAATATCTCATCCATAGAGAAAAATCTGAAATATAAAGAAGATGCAAAATATTCTGTTGCCATAATATTAAAATACGTAAGCAATATTCCTAAAGGAATAAGAATTAACCATGTTTCAATCAATCTAATTTTCAAGGAAGGTGCTATTTTCCTTTTTAGATTTATTTCTATTATGATATCAACACGATTTACATTTTTTGCTGTTATATTATAATCAGGAGAAAAATCATCGAGAAAATCCTCTAAGATATTATTAAGTATTTTACTTGCCAAAGCAGTATTATCTCGAGAGCTTACTATTGCAGCTCCAAAAATTTCTTCTTCTGGTTTTGTTTCGAGTATTAATTTATTTCCTTCCCCAAGATCTACAAATTTTATTATGCTTTCAAGTGCTTCTCTACTAAAATTAACAATGGACGTAAAAAATCCAATTAGTAGATTATCATCCTGTTCTTGTTGGATAAAATTCTTAGAATATATCAATCTACCATTTGAATTTAATATATATATTTTTTTAATCATTAATTTTCCTCCATTTAATCTTTAAGTTATTTCCAAGAATTCTACAAATTCATGAAGCGATGCTCTATATCTCTTAAAACTTTGTAGTTGTTTTCCAAAAATATGTATAATTTTTTTTATTATATTATTTGGATCTTCTTTTGGAAACAATTTATATTTTTCAAATTTTCTTTCTTCAATCACTATTGCAGTTCCTAATTCAAATAATTTTTTAATATCTTGTTGATCAGGATAATTTAGTTCAATTGATATTAATTCTGCTGATTGTGGAATTTTTTTAAGAAGTTGCTTCATAGTTCCAGAATCGACTTTTTTACCTGTTATAGTAACAATTTTTTCACATTCGGCTACTATCTTCTCTGGACCGTGAATTAAAATGGCAATATGAAATATCTTTTTAATTAATTCTAAATATCTATTTAATTGCTCTTGCTCCAATTTAGTTATCTTTTCTTTTGGAATTGATAACATAATAATTCTAGGATTTTGGAATAGAGCTTGTGCTATTAAAAATAAATAGATATCTAAATGAGTAAATTTATTTAATCTTATTTTTTTCTTTCCCAATAGACCTAATGATTCTAAAATTCTATCAATATATTCTTTTTTTCTTTTAATTCTCCCAAAAAATGAAAATCCTTTGAATAAATGGATAACATTCTTAAATTTTTTATAATTATATTCAAATTGTATATTATCAATATCGTTCTTTAGATTTTTTAAGTTTGATATGTTTTTTGTGATATATCTTATCGCTTTTTTCAATTTCATATTTTTGAGTTTAGGATCAATTCTATATTGTATATGAATTAAGTCTTCTAAGTCTTTTTTACTTGTTAATTGTATAAACTTACCAAAAATAGATATTACTCCCGAAAAATCAATTCTTTTACCACTGATTATATTAAAGAGTTTCTTAATGCTTAGTGTTTCAATAATATCCTCAGAATTCCCTTTGTATAAAAAGCCAATAGATTGTCCTCTGTGTACTTTAAAAGATAACTTTTCAATATCTTTTCCAATGATAATATTATCACACAATAAATGTTGGGAATTTTTATAAAAATCTTGAATTTGTTTGCATTGAACTATTAAATTAATTAAGTTATTGATTACATCAACAATATGAGGAGGGTTGAATTCATCCCAATTTATCAATATTTCTGAATTTACAAAATCTTCTATTCTTACAATTTTATTTAGTTCCTTGGAAAAATAAAATATTGGTCTTAGTGGATAAAATTCAAAATTGATTTCGAGTTTTAAAGTTAGATTTGGAAAAGATATATAAACTTCCCTAAAATAAGAAATATCATTTATTGAATAATTTTCAAATTCTTCATTTAGAAGTTCTATCTCATTTTTTAATATATTTATATGATATTCTAATTCTTTAAAAATTAAATTATCAATTCTGTTTATAATCTTTCTTGGGCTTATTAAACCATCATCATCAAAATCGGGATCAACAATTATTTGATTAAAATCAAACTCAGTTTCGATTGGAGTGTTTATTTGAACTAAAGGAAAAGCTTTTTTTAAAACATCTTGGCTGGGGAATAATAAGACCTCAATATAACTTTTTTTATAATTTAAATCTAAAATCGTAGAAAAGCCAAATGTATTCTTTTGATAAATCATCCAATAATGTTTAGAAAATCTAATTGCTTCTAATATTTTTTCTCTAATATGTTCTAGCTCTTCTTTTCTAGATCTATACAACTCTCTTAACTCTTTGAAGTAATAATTTCTGAAAGATTATTAATTCATTAAAACTATTTATATTGGTATTGTTTTAAAAGCTTTTATTTCTTTTTAAATGGTATTCAAATAAATTGATTTTAGAATT
>CAZBEU010000534.1:0-5770 GCA_964491005.1 uncultured archaeon
TTGAAAAAAGAAAAAAAAAGAATGCTTAGATGAAAGGAAAAGAATACGAAAGAGTTATGGAATTAGAGAGTAGAAAATTAGCACAAGAACATAATCGTCAAATTATTATTCAAACACAAAAAGAAGTGGAAAAAAATAATGATTCTATTGCGGAATTAATCAACAATAAGCTTCATGAAAACAATATAAAATCATTTGATATTGTTGGAGCAATCGGTGCTGGAAAAACAGCAATTTTAGAAAAAATAACAGATATACTTGCCCAGAAATATAAAATCTTGGTTATATGTGGAGATATAACTACTCGAGTGGATGCTGATCGTATTCAAAAAGAAAATGTTGATACTATCCAAATAAATACAGGAAGAGAATGTGCTCTAAATGCATATTATATTCTCAAGATAATGAAAAATATCGACCTTAACAAATATAATCTTATTTTTATTGAAAATGTAGGAAATCTAATTTGCCCAGCTGAATTTCAATTGGGAATGGATAAACGAGTTACTATAGTGTCTACTGCTGAAGGCGAATGGGTTGTAGAAAAACATCCGTTATTATTTAGAATGTCAGAGATAGCAATTATAAATAAAATCGATCTTAAGGAAAGATTAGGAACAGATTTGGATAAAATGATTAATGATGCGAAAAATATAAACCCAAATATTAAAGTTATTCTAACAAGTGCTAAAAATAATGAGGGAATAGAAGAAGTCATTAAAGAATTGAATCTTTAATTAATAATTAAATTAAAAACTATGATTAGTATGGATATAGCAAAAGAATTAAAAAATATCTTTATAATTAAAGAAAGAGAAAATTCAGAAGAATTTAATAGCTATTTAGAAGAATTCATGATAAAATTCGTGAAACAAAAACATAACATTGATAAATACATTGGTGATTACCCTTCTTTTATAGAACCAATCGTTCTTGGTAAAAATGTTGAAATTGGTGATGATGTTTTATTAGGCCCTAATGTTTTTATAGGGGATAATTGTAAGATTGGAGAATTCAGTGAAGCTTCAAATTCTATTATTTTTAATAACGTTATTATTGGAAATCTATTTAAGTTAAACAATTGTATAATTCTAAATAATTCAGTTCTAAATTTTGAGAATTTATCAGTTGAAAATTGCTTAATATCTGGTAAAGGAAGAAATAAAGAAGAATTAGAAATTATATATTTTTAAAAATTTCTTTTTCTTTTAAATAGATTTATCAAATCGGGTTTAAGCAGATTATATTTTTTTAGATCCCCTGTAAATTGTTTTTCAGTAACTTTAAGAAGAGATGGTTTTAATTCATTTTCTACAGAATCTAATTTTTTAAGATTACCATCCAAAAGAAGAGAAAGATAAAAGTCGTTTGGATATTTTCGAAAAGTTAAAAATCTATAACTTTGAAATCCCAATTTTACAGAGATCCATCTAGGGACTGCTCCAGTATTACCAAGAGTATTCGCAGCAATAGCTTCAATCTTTGCTGTAAGAAGAGATTCTTTCATCTCTTTCATTTCAGCAGGATCATCAAATTGACCCGGATTCTCTATATTTAATTCATCTCCAATTAGAAGAGAAATTACTCCTATTGATTTAGAAGATAGACCTAAATAATCGACTCTAAGATTATCTTCAACAGAGGGTATTTCTTGATCAGAAAAAACATCTTGAAGTTTAAAATATTCTTGAAGAATAAAATTTATTATTCTTTTAAATTTATTATTTATTTCATATTGTTCCAATTTATCCAATTTGTCTGCATTTTTATTTTCTAAGAGTTCTATATAATATTTTGCTATTTGTTCTAATAACCACTTACCCTTTTTATCAGGAAATAATCCATATACAAGATATATAATCCCATCTTTTTCAAGGAATTGACATTTTTCTTTAGTGTATGTCTCTTGAGAAATAAGGAGCATTTTATCTAGAACCCCTCCCAAAATACTGGTTGCTATATAATCAAGATTATTTGTTAATTCCAATAGATAAGAGTAATTATCATTACTACAAAATAGTGGAGTTCGATTAACAGAAGTTATTCCAATTAGTTTTACAAATTCTCCTTTTTTTAATTCTATTTTATTACCATTTATTGTTAATTTTGGAGTAGATTCTTTAATTTTTACTTTTCCTTTTAATTTTGAAGGAATTTGAGTTTTTTGTGTCTTAAATTCTTGTGGTTTTTTTGAATTTTTAATTGAATTTAATTTATCAGTAAGTTCAGGAACATATTTTCCACATCGTGGACAAAAATGGTCTTTAGGATATGGTTTTGTTATAGTATATCCACAATTCTGACACTTTATGATATCATTAGAATAAAAAATTGTAATTCAAATACAACTCTATTTTTTGAATTTTTATTTTTAAATTAAGATTCGAACTAATATATATTTTGAGTTATTGAATTAAAGAAAATTATTAGCAATATCATTAAAAACTTTCAATAATTTTTTATTTTCTTCTTCAGTACCAATTGATATTCTAAGATAATTTTCTAAACTTGGTTTTGGGAAATATCGAATAAGGATCTTATTTTTTTTCATTTCATTAAAGATATACATAGCTTGAGATTTATTTTTTAATCTAACTAAGATAAAATTAGCATCTGAGGGTAATACTTCTACATTTTCATAGTTATTTAAAAATGTACTGATTTTTTCTCTTTCAGAGATAATTATTTTATTTCTTTCAAATATTTTTTCCATATTATCTATACAAGATATAGCTGCAACTTGTGACAAGTAATTAACATTATAAGGTAATTTTACTTGATTCATGACTTTGATTATATCTGGATTTGAAATAGCAAATCCAACTCTTAATGAAGCTAGTGAAAAGCATTTAGAGAAAGTTCTGGTAATGATTAGATTTTTTGTTCTGTTTAGTAGTGGTATAGATGTTTTATTTGTAAAATCAGAATAGGTCTCATCAACAATTACTATACCAGGAAAAGTCTCACAAATTTTTGATATAAGATTATTATCAAAGGATTTGGCAGTAGGATTATTCGGGGAGCAAATAATCAGTAATTTTCCCTTTGCTTCAAACAACGATTCAGGGAGTGAAAAATCTTCATTAAGTTTTATTTCAATCGAATTTGCTCCAAATAAATCTGAAAGGGTTTTATACATACCATATGAGGGATCTAAATAAATAATATCATCCCCAACATCAACAAAAACCTTATATATAACTTCTAATACTTCATCAGTTCCATTTCCTACAAAATAAGAATCTATCGATTGAGTCGGTTTGTGTTTTTTAAGGAGTTTATTTATTATTTTGTTTTTTAATTCTTTTGCTAATGGATCTGGGTAGAGACGAAGTCTTTCATTTGTTTTTTTTTTAATATCATTTATAATTTCTGGGAGTGGCGGATAAGGATTTTCATTCGCATTTAATTTTATCCAATCATTTCCTATAGGTTGTTCCCCAGGAACATATTCATCAAATTTTCTTAAGTGTGCTCGAATTAACTGATTTACATTCATTATTTATCAAAAAGATTTATTTTGAATTTTAGAGTTACATGTTTCAATAAGTTGAAATATCAATAAAATAAAATTTACATCTATTTTATTTTTTATCTTTTAATCTTCCTTTAATAGCATCCCCATGAGAATTAAGGTTCTCAAATTTAGAGAAAGTAATAGCAGAATCACTTAATTCATATAATCCTTGTTCTGTGCATTCGAGTACATCAATAATTTTTATGAAATCATATATATTTAGTCCAGAATATGTTTTAGCATAACCTCCAGTCGGTAATATATGATTTGTTCCTGCTGAATAATCTCCAAGAGGAACTGGAGTGTATTGACCTAAAAAAATTGCTCCTGCATTATAAATTTTTGCTAATATTTCTCTTGGATTTTTAGTTTGAATTTCTAAATGTTCTGGAGCTATTAAATTAGAGATTCTTATACAATCATCAAGATTATTTGCTTTCACTATGAAACTATTTTTAAGAGCTATTTTAATAATATCTTTTCTCTTAGTTTTTTCAATAAAAGAATTTATATTACTGGTTATAGATGTGATTAATTCATTAGAATCACTAACAATTATTCCGACATTATCAGGATCATGTTCTATTTGAGAAATAAAATCCAAAATTACATATTCATAATTAGCATACTTATCGGCAATTATTAAAATATCTGAAGGTCCAGCGGGATTATCTATAGCAATAATTTTAGATAATAATTGTTTTGCAGCATTTACCCATTTATTACCAGGTCCAACAACTTTTTGGACAGGAAGAATTGTTTCAGTACCGTAGGCCATCGCAGCAATAGCTTGAGCTCCACCTATCTTATATATATTTTCTATATTGAATTCATTAGCAGCTACAAGAATTTCAGGAGCAATGCTTCCATTTTTTTGAGGAGGAGAGCATATTGTTATTTTATCGACTCCAACGACATACGCTGGTGCACAAGCCATTAACACAGTACTAGGATAAATAGCTTTTCCTCCAGGAACATAAATTCCAACCGAATCTATAGAACGATAAATTTGACCTGCATTTACTCCTTCAATAATATTGATATTCCATTCTTTTTTTAATTGAGCAGTATGAAATTTAATTAGATTTTTTTTACTAAATTGAATCGCTTTTAGTAGTTTTTCATCAATAGATCTATAGGCATCATCAATTTCTGATTTTTTTACTTTAAGATCCGCTAAATCTAAGTCTACATTATCAAATTTCTTTGTATACTTTATTAAAGCTTTATCTCCTTCATTTTTGACATCAAAAATAATTTTTTTTATATCGTTTTCAATATTCTCAAATTGAACTTCATATTGAGATTTAAGATCTTTTAGTGAATTACGATTAATCTCTTTTGAATTAATAACTCTTATGTTGTTCAAATTGTATTACCTCAAAATTATTTAATTTTTTCAAAAGGTAAAATTTGTCTTGGTTCATGGACAACAAGTCCTTGGGCGTATTTTCTTAATATAGGAATTAAACTAATAAATTCATCCTTTTTAATAATAGTATTAATTGCGCACCATTCTTCTGTATCATCACCTGATAATTTTGAGATTGTAGGTCTTTTTAATGCAGGAAGGTTAGATAAAACTAAATTTAGATTTTCTTTTTTAACATTCATAAATATATGAAGTTTTTTAGATGCTTCAATAACTCCCATAAGAAGAACCTTTAAATCTTTTATTTTCTCACGTTTCCATTCATCTTTTAATGCATTTTTATTAGCAATTAGAACAGCAGTAGAAGTATCAAGAACTTCAATAATTTTAAGATTATTAGCTCTTAGTGTTGAACCCGTTTGTGTATTATCTATAATAACATCAACTTCTTCTGGTGGTTTTGCTTCTGTAGCACCAAAAGATAGAAAGATTTTGACAGCATTATTTTCTCCCCATTTTTTCCAGGGAGTTATAACAATAGGTACTTTATCACCATATAATTTTTTATAAGTCGTATTATTTTTTATATAATTAAGTGATAGAGTTAAATATTCTGTTGAAATTCTCAAAGTTTTATTCTCATTACTAAATTTCGTAAATACATCATCAAGTGAATTAATTTCTTCCCAATTGTTTGGAACACAAAAGACTATTTTTACACCTCCAATTTCTAAATCTAAAATAGTCTCAACATCAGCATTTGTTTCTTTTACCCAATCGATTCCAGAAATGCCTAAATCAAATTCATCCTCTCCAATTAGATAATTTGGGATTTCTTGAGGTCTAAGTAATTTAATATATAATTCCGAGTCATTAACAGT
>CAZBEU010000535.1:0-1502 GCA_964491005.1 uncultured archaeon
ATGAAATTAGATAAATTAAAAACAGATTTTATAACTATGGCAGCCCATGAATTAAAAACTCCTTTATATTGTATTTCAGGATATATAGATCTTATTATGTTAAGAGAACTAGATTTAAAGAGTGAAATCAAAGAGGAATTAAAAATTATTCTCAACAATTCAAGAAGATTAGAATCTTATGTAAATCAATTATTGGATGCTTTAAAAATCGATGCTAAGAAAATGGATTTTGAGATACAAAAAGTTTCCATTTCAAAAATTCTCAATAAATGCATTTTGGATTTAAATTATCATATTAAAAAGAAAAATATTGAAATAAAACTTGAAATTGATAATACTATAGAATTAAAGGTAGATTCATTAAGAATAACTCAAGTATTTTCTAATTTAATCTCAAATGCTTTAAAATTTACTCCCTCTAATTGTACAATTCAAATCACTGATGAAAAGGTCGACAATAAAATTATATATAAAATAAAGGATAACGGTATAGGTCTTACTGATAAGGAAATAAAGAAACTATTTGGAAAATTTATAATGCTAGATAGTAATATTGAATACTTCTCGAAAGGAAGTGGTTTAGGACTTTATATCTCAAAAGGAATTATCGAAGGTCATGGTGGTAAAATATGGGTAGAATCAGAGGGTAAAGATAAAGGATCTACTTTTCTTTTTAGTCTCCCACTTTAATCTTTAAAAAATTTATTTCTTAAAATTATTTCTTATATAAATAATAATGATGATTTTATAGACTATATTCCTTTATAAATCAATATATAATTTTAAATTAAATTCAACCATTAGATTGATTAATTTTATTTAAATTATGAAAACTTTAATAATTGCTGAAAAAAATAAAGCAGCGGAAGCTATAGCTGAAGCATTAGGTAGTGTTAGGATTATCGAATCTAATAAGACGGTAAAAGTCTATGAAGTTTTATTAAAAAATATAATTATTATTCCATTAAGAGGACATATTTTAGAATATAGAAACTCTGAAAAATATAAGAGCTGGAAAAATTCAAATCCAAGAGAAATTATAACAAATAAGGATTCAATAGAGAAAGCTCCTAAATCATATGCTTTTCCCTTTATTAAAGCATTAAAAAAATATGCATCACAATGTGATTTATGTCTAATTGGAACAGATGCAGATATTGAGGGATGTAATATTGGATTATTAGATGCATTACCATTTGTAAAACAAGAGAATAATACTATCAATGTAAAACAACTTTGGCTAAGTTCTTTGGATAAAAAAGAAATATTAGATAAATTTAACAATCCTATACCTCCAAAATATGCTTGGGCAGAATCTGGAGAATCAAGGGCAATAATTGATGCTATTATAGGTTTTTCAAGTTCAAGACAAGTTACTTTTATTCTTAAACCACTTTTAGAAAAATTTAATCATAAATTTACCTCTATAGGGAGAGTACAAACCTGTTTACTTTATCTTATCTATTTAAGAGATAAAGAAATTAAGGATTTTATACCAGAAC
>CAZBEU010000536.1:0-4602 GCA_964491005.1 uncultured archaeon
AAAAGGGGATAACTAATGTTGATCAAGGAACAATATCAGCAGTTTTCTTAATAAACCCCACTACATTACAAGAGATTCATAAGATCACAGCACTTAGAGAAATTATGCCCCAAAAATCCACATATTTTTATCCAAAACCTCTTTCTGGATTAATCATCCATAAACATACAGATAAGATTGAATAATGAATTTTATTATTTTTCATTTTTCTTAAATCATTTGAAAAATAACTAAAAAAATATAAAAAAAGAATTAAAAATTAGTTAAAAAAATTATATTTAAGCATCATATTTCTGTTGATAGTCTTTAACTTTTGCTACAATTTCGTCACGAAGATTACCGACAATCATTTTATCTCCTTTGGTTTTCAAATCTCGAGAGAATTGCATCAATTGGTGTAATACTGGACCAGAAGGTATTTCATCTCTCATAGATTCTAATAAATTACCTAAATTATTACAAGACGTCCCTTGATCAATTGCTTTATTAATTTTTAAAAATATATCATACAACTGTCCTTTCTTTTGTAATCCTACATTGGTAACTGAGGTATCAAGATGAGTTGGTCCTGATTCTAATGATACTGATTCTTCACTAGCAGCTCCACCTCTCCCTCTAACGATTACTTTTGGTTCTTTTCTTGGATAATCACCAGATCCTTCACAACTATATTGGATACTAATAGCTTCTTGACCCGGTAATTCAATAATATGTATGTCTAAAAGTTTTTCTGTTCCTTGATCTACTACTTCATATTTGATATCTTTTGGATTAAAATCAGTAAGTTGGAATCCTTCAGGAATTTGATCTTTGACCTCAACATTTTCTAATTCTACATCACCTTTGTTCTGAATTCTTACAGTGATATCAAATTCTCCTTCATTAATTCCTGGTTTAATGCTCTTTAGTGTTTTAAGTTTACGTTTGACATATTTTATTTTAATTTCAGGTTCTATTTCAGGAGATATTACAAAAGCATCCCCTCTGATACTGCAATTCGTTTGAATCTCAACAGGTGTTTTGTATTGAGTTTCAGGTTTAGGATTTTTAGCTAATAAAGGATAACTCATTTTTATTTCTGTATTTGGTTTAAAATTCTTTGCAAGATTTTGTAACTCAATATTAATACTATGAGTTGAGTCAGGACTAACATCTTCTGGAGAAATTGTAAATTTCTTTACAAATTCTTCTCTAGTATGAATCTCAATTGGACCATCTTTACTATTTAGTAATAATTTAATATCTTTTAAGGTAGGAGGAATAAAATCTGATGGAATTTCATCGTTGATTATTAATAAATCAATCTCAGAGGACCCTTTATTGGTAATTGTGTTTTCTATTGTCATATTTGTATTTGCATAAGCATCAACCTCAGGCGGTAAAATTGCTTTAACTATTTCAGAGCTCAAAACAGGATAAATCGTTGATTCTTTATTTATTTCTCCAATTACTCTAGTAACTACTTTATAAAGAGTTGTAAATTCAACAGAAGAGTCTAATTGTGGAACATTTTCAGAATCTAATTGAAAATCATGATCCCATGACTCATCTGGATTAAGAATTCTTTCAGGCGTTTCAGAAACAATTACTTCCTCTCCAGTTGAAATCTTATGAGAAACTTTTACATTTTGTACTTTTACTTGAAATTCAGATTCATTAATAAACTCTACGTTGCATTCCCAAGTTCCAGGGCTGGAACCTTCATCTGTTGTCACTCCGCTTAAAGAGTCAGTAAGGCCTGTAATCTCTGGATTTAGCATAGTTAATTTATAGTTATTTGCAATATAGGTTACTTTTGTCTTTCCAAGAGCTTGAGGTTCGCGCTCATTTATAAGAGCATCACAAATAACTTCAAGAATGGCCGTTTGATTTCCCTCAATAGAATCTATATGCCATTGTAACATTTTCTTACCTTCTTCCTCCCCTATTTCTGCCTTACCCATATTTGGAGCATTTATTTGAAGATTTTTCAAAAAAGGAGGAACTTCTCGGGCATAAGTAACGTCTGAGATTTCAAGGTCTAATGTATTAATTAGTGAAATCTTTAATTTACATGAATTAGATTTGTTAAATAATAAAACATTATTTACAAGGTTTGAAATATCTCTATCCGAATCAAAAACTTCTTCAAGTTTAAGACAAGAATCTTTAAGATTTTGAATTTGATATTCTTTTTCAAATACTTGTCCAGGATTTAACATTCCAACATCTTGATGTTTTTCTATCCCAGTATTTATAGTTTCTTTTAAATCCATCTCAAGATTCCATAACCTACTAGATCCAGAAGGATTTTTAACAATTACTTTTCCAGTACCACTAATTTGTTTTATGTTTTGAGGTCCATCTAGGAGAATATTCTCCTTATCCGTGATATCTACTATTATAAGATTTGTCATTTTTGCTTGAACCCACTTATTTAATTTAAAAACTTGAATTCAATAATTTTTAATAATAAAAAAATAGAGTTTGCAAATATAAATTTTAGCTGAAAGATTAATTTATATTAGAATAAAATAAATTAAAATATAAGTAAGAAATTAAAAATTTACAATTATTCTTAAATTTAGAATTCTATTGATTGAATTAAACAATACCTTAAAAATTATAGAATTTATTTATTCAATATAACTATTTTAACATTATTTAGATGAATATCATCCTTTATAATATTGTTTTCTAGGTGGATTTTATATTAATGAAAAATAAATATTTTTGGGAATTAATATCTAAATTTAATATTCTTATGAAAAACGCTATAGATGGACCAAATTGTATTGATCCTAATAATTGTCATGGAGATTGTTGCTCAATTCAAATTGATATCCCCAAAATATTGGCAAAAGAATATATAAACTTAGGAAAGGCAAAGAAAGAAGATTTTATAAGATCGAATATTTATAGTTTTAAATTAAGATTTGATGAGAAAACTAGAAAATGTTTCTTATTTGATTCGAATTTAAATGGATGCAGTGTCCATAAAACAGGAATTAAACCACCTCAATGTTGGATTTATCCAACTAAATTTAATAATAAAAATGGGAATCCCATAAATTGTAAGAGATTAGGGGGTTGGGGAATAAATAACCTAGAAAATACAAAAGAAGCTAAGAGAATCCTCAAAAAATATAATTTCTTATGTCAGTTGGAAGCAAAAAAAGAAATAAGACTTATTAAAAAACGAATAAATAATTTTGTTGAAATAAATAATAAAAAAATAGCTTTGGTCAAACTATTACATAATTACGCTCCTAAAAATATAGCTGGTTTTAAAGATACTTGGAATAATATATTACCACTCTCAGCTGAAGGAATTTCATTACAAATGAAAAAATTTTGTATGAAATACAATAAGGAATGTAAATATTTAATAAATAATTTTTTAGAATGTAATCATATTTGTAATCTAATTGCTCAAAAATTAGTCAATTTCATAGAAAAAAATCTTTATATTATTATTAAAAAAGAGGGAGCAAATTCTGATGGTAATTATCCTTTTATTATGCTTTTTAATTATCTGGAATTATAATTTAAAATATTTAATTTCATATAATATTTTGTCGAAAGAAAGAAAACATAAATTATTTAGTTAATTTTATTTATATGACGATAATATGTACATATTACAAATCATTAAGAAATATATAGAAGTATACTATAATAGTATTTATATAATATAGTTAAATTAAAAAGAAAAAAAGAATATATATCCTATGGCTCTTTCCGACAAAAACTTGTATGAATTATCACGTCTATTGTTTTCTCGTAAATATAAGTTCATTGAAGGCCCTCCTAATTTAAAAGGAGCTTCTGGGAAAAAATGGTTATTTGATGCAATTATTCAAAATGAAAATTCAGAACGATTTGGCTTATTTATAAGAGATTGGCAAAGAGAAATATCAATAACTCAATTAAGGCAATTACATAAAGCTTGTACAGATGTTCCAGACATACAAGGAGGGATAATGGTCTGTAATATAGTGACTGATTTTTCTAGAGATTATTCAAGACAATTTGGGATTCAATTACTTAGTAAAGGATTTTTGATTTCAAAATTAAGGAATCAAAACTTTCAATATTGAAGACAAATATGTATGTAAGAAATTTAAAAAATTGGAATTTTTAATAAAATAAGTAGGATCAATAAAATACTTCCTATTGTTAAAGAATTTAAATAATTATCCTGCAATTCGATTTTACTTGTTATAAGATCTATTAGAAAAAAGACAATAGCAAGTACAATTGCAATTAATAAGATAGAATAAATATTCCAATTGGAAATTCCAAGTAAAATTGAATAATAGGATCCAAATATTGTACAAAAAAAGCATACAATTATTCCTCCAATATATCCTTCTATGGTTTTAGGGGTATCTTTTGGAAAATTATGACCCTTTTTTGAGGCTATCAATCCAATTATAGAAGCAAAAGCATCAGCAATGGCAGATATCAAAACAACTATAAAGAAAATAGTAAAATTAAAGAAAATAAAGGGTCCAAATCCAAATACCATTACAGAAGTACTTGTGAAAGTATTTAGCTCGTCTGATGTCATTGCTGCTTTAAAAAGATCTGCTGCTTTAGGAGGCATATAACTAAAATCAA
>CAZBEU010000537.1:0-4297 GCA_964491005.1 uncultured archaeon
GTGCAGTATATTATTTCATCCGAAATCGCTCTAAATTTTTTTTCCAAGTAAAAATCCATTTGATTTTTTCCCTCAATTAGAATTATTACTCTATTTCCCGCTTTTTTCAATGCTCTAGCTATTGGATAAATAGCGGCATTACCAAAACAACCTCCTCCTAACAATACCGTTCCATATTTTTCAATAGGATAATCTTTTCCTAAAGGACCCACAATACTGAAAATAAAATTCCCTTTTTTTAAATAAGTCAATTCCCGTGTTGATAACCCCTTTTCTTGATAATATATTATAATTAATCCATTATCTGTATCCCAATCTGTTATAGTTAATGGTATTCTTTCACTCTTATCATCTTTCATCAATATAACAAAATTCCCCGGTTTTGCTTGTTTAGCTATTAAGGGAGCTTTAACTATAAGTTCGTATGTATTTGGAGTTATTTCTAAATTCGATAATACTTTAAAAGGCGTTTCTATTTCTTTATCTTTTTCCGTTATTATATCGATTTCATTATCTAATTTTCTTAGCTTCCTATAATCGATTAATTTTTTTAAATCACCAACTTGATTAAAGATGGCTTCTCCTCTGTATTTAAATGAACTTAATGAAAAGGGTTTTATTTGATTTTCTGAAAAAGGTTTATTCAAATCAGGAATATAGAAATCTTGATCTTTATGAATATCTTCTTGTATAGTTTGATTATAAAATGGATTAACTGATTTTATCTCTTCAAAAATTTCTTCAAAATTATTATATATAAATTGATTTTTTTTATTTTCATCAATAATTTTAGCTAATTCACTAAATATTAACCAATCAGATTTGGAATTACCAATCTTTTCAACAGATTTTTGGAATTTTTGTATATCTAGTTGTGCATTTAAAAAACTACCTGAATCCTCCAAAAAAGTTGAAGTCGGAAGAACTACATCTGCTTTTTCATAATTATCAGAAAAATAAATATCTTGTAGGATTATATAATCCACATTTTTTAATATTTCCAAATCATTAAATCTCTCAGTAAGGTATAATGCTCTTATTTTATTATCCTTTATCTTTGTTATTATATCTTCTTTAGATTTTAATGGTTGATTGTATGAAATATTTTGATAAACTCCTTCTTTGTTTCCATCGTGAAATAATGGAATATGTGTAATTTTATTCTTAGCTATTTTTAATAAATTAAATATATTTCCAACTAAATTCTCTAAATTATAATCTGAATAGTTATAATCTAAATCTATTATTATCGTTGCTTTATTATTTTCTTTTCTACTAATGATTTTAAAAATCTCCTCAATTGCTTTAATATACTCAGGATTCTTCTCGGTATAATCAAAGTTGTCCATAAAATTAGCAAACTTTTCTCTATTTGGACTGTTATTATTTATATTTTTAACAATTTGAACATATTTTTTTGACAATTGAATTAAAAATTGAATAAGCTCTTCAAACGAAAAATCAAGTTCATAATCAATAGCTTGTTTTGTGATTTTTGAAAGAATTGTGTTATCTGTACTGAGAGATATTACTTTTGCTCCATTTCTTTTTGCTTTTATAATATAATTATATAGAATAGCGTGAGAAACTTGTACATTAGTATTTATTAAAAGTATTAATTTTGCTTGCTCTATATTTTGATAAGATCTGGGTATATAATTTATATTGAAAGTTTTTTTGACCAGTCTATAATATAGATCTATAGAATTATTATCACTTCCTATAGATATATTATCTGTTTTAAGAATTTCCCTAACAAATTTATTTAATATGAAAGCAGATTCATTTGATAGATTAGGTGAAGCAATTATAGCAATTTCTTCAGATTTATAATTTTTTAATTTTTCTTTAATTTGGAAATATGCTGTATTCCAATCTGTTGGGATTAATTCTCCTCTTTCTTTTATACAAGGATATTTTAATCGATCTTTACCATTATTAAATTGGGATGTACAAAATCTCCCAATAACACATCCATGACCCCTATTAATATTATTTTTATTATTAGGTATTGAATCCATAACGATACTATTATTAGAAAAGTAATCAAAACTACAACCAACATTGCAGAAACCACAAATTGATGGATTACTATCTAAATCATTCAATTTCCATTTTGTATTTTTCGAAGATAATGCTCCAGTTGGACAAATATCTACGCATGAACCACAAAATTGGCAACTTGAATCAATACTAAGATGGTCAAATTCTGTTGATATTTTTGTATGATGTCCTCTATTTATAAAATTAATAGCACCTATACCTCTTAATTCGTCGCAAACTCTAACACATTTTCCACACAAAATACATAAATTATAATCTTTTTCAAAAAAAGGATCTTCTCTTTTAAGAGGATAGTTATGATATTATAAGTTATAGGGAACATCATATATTCCTAAATATTCTGCAATTTTTCTAAGACTACATGTATCTTTACTAGCACAAGTAAAACATCCTAAAGTTCTTCCAAATTTATCTATATTTATCCTTAATTCCTCACAATTGTTTTTATTTTGGCATACTATACATGCATGTGGGTGTTCACTCAATAATAATTTGAAAATTTCCTTTCGATAATATTGTACTTCTTGTTCATTATTTTTAATCTTCATACCATCAATTGCGGGAGTTGTACAAGCAGTAGTAAATCCTCTAATTCCTTTAACTTTAACGATACATAATCGACATCCTCCATAAGGAGCTAAACCCTCAATATAACACAATCTAGGAATATATATATTTGCTCTATTTGCTGCTTCTAATATTGTTTCTCCTTCTAAAAATTCTATTTCTTTATCATCTATGTTTATTTTACCGTTTTTTATGCTATATCTCCTCATTTTAATTCTTATTTGTTTTTTTATAGATTGCCTTATAAGAACAGGAACTAAAACAGACCCCACATTTTATACATTTATTTAGATCTATACTAAATGATTTTTTTGATTCACCTTCAATTGCTTTTTCTGGGCAATTTATTTTACATAATCCGCATCCTGTACATAATTTTTGATCTATATAATATTCAATGAGGTCTTTACATACTAAAGCAGGACAACTTTTGTTTAATACATGAGCTATATATTCTTCGCGAAAATATTTTAAGGTGGTTAAAACCGGATTAGGTGCTGTTTGACCTAATCCACAAAGACTTGTAAGTTTCACCACATTTGCTATTTTTTCTAATTCTTCCAATTCTTCTAAGGTTCCTTTACCTGTGGTAATGTTTGTTAGAATATCTAACATTCTTTTTGTACCTATTCTACATGGTATACATTTACCGCATGATTCATTTTGGGTAAATTCAATAAAATAACGAGCTAATTCAACCATACAAGTTTCTTCATCTAAGACGATAAATCCTCCTGATCCCATGATAGAACCTAATTCTGTTAGATTTTTATAATCTAATGGTGTATCTAGAAATTTTTCTGGTATACAACCCCCTGAAGGTCCTCCTGTTTGAACAGCTTTAAATTTTTTATCATTAAGTATGCCTCCTCCAATATTATATATTAATCTACTGATTTTAGTTCCTAATGGCAATTCTACTAATCCCGAGTTTTTTATCTTTCCGGTTAAAGCCAATAAAATTGTTCCTGGAGAATCTTCTGTTCCTATAGATCTATACCACTCTGCTCCTTTTCCAATAATGATAGGGACTGTTGCTAGTGTTTTAACATTATTTATATTAGTAGGTTTTTTCCATAAACCTGATGTTGCCGGATATGGTGGTTTTGATTTCGGCATTCCTCTTTTACCCATAATAGATGCCATAAGAGCAGTTTCTTCTCCACAAACAAATGCACCTGCTCCTCTCTTTAAAATTATTTCAAAATTAAAATCAGTATTTTTTATATTTTGTCCTAATAAACCTGCTTTCTTAGCTTGATCCAAAGCGATTTCAAACCTTTTTATAGCAAGAGGATATTCAGCTCTAATATATGCATAACCAATAGAACATCCGATAGCATAACCTGCTATAAGCATTCCTTCAATAACACTATGAGGATCACTTTCTAGTAATGTTCTATCCATAAATGCTCCCGGATCCCCCTCATCTCCATTACAGATCAGATATTTAGGATCCCCTATTGCATTTTTGCAAAAGCTCCATTTTTGTCCCGTAGAAAAACCTGCTCCACCTCTTCCTCGTAATCCTGACTTTTTTATTTCCTCTATTACATCTAAAGGACTAAAATCATTCAAAACTTTTATAAAAGATTCATATCCTCCTTTTGAAATATAGTCATTAATTTCTTCTGGATTAATTTTTCCACATTTTTTCGTTATGATA
>CAZBEU010000538.1:0-5413 GCA_964491005.1 uncultured archaeon
GATTATAACATGATTGCATTGAACACTCTTAGTCATCTTACACCTTATTCAAACCTACCATTTACGGAATTATTTCCCAGAAATATCTTTTATGGTGGTATGCTTGGATATATTGGTTATGATATCGTTGCTCCATATGTAGGATATACATCTTCTAGCGATTTTCCAGACATTTTAATGGGCCTCTATACAAAAGTTCTTGTATATTCTCATAAATCTAATGCCTTATTTATGATAGATAATAGCATTAATGACTATTCAAAAGATCGGGATATTAGATATCAACTAAGTTTATTTAATAGAAATTCAATTCCCAAGAATCAAAAAGAAATACCATTAGATATTGATGAGATTGATGAAAGTGCATTCAGATCCAATACAAGTAAGAGTGCTCATGCTCGAATGGTGGAAAAAACAAAAGAACATATTTATGCAGGGGATATAGTACAAGCAGTTATCTCAAGAAGGCTATACACCGAAACTAAAGTTGATCCCATGAAAATTTATGAAATTATGAGAGAACTCAATCCTTCACAGTATATGTATAATATTAATTTTAAAAACTTTAAAATAATTGGAAGTAGTCCTGAAGCACTTATAACAAAAAATAAAGATATTTTAACAACAATGCCAATAGCAGGAACAATAAAAAGAAGTAAAGATTCAGAAGAAGATTTTAAATTGGAGAGATTATTACTTGATGATCCAAAAGAACAAGCAGAGCATATAATGTTGGTTGATTTGGCTCGTAATGACTTAGCTAAAGTTTCTTATCCAGGTACTGTTGAAACTTATAATTTTATGACTATCCAAAAATATCAGAAGGTTCAACATATAGTCAGTAAGGTCCGAAGTAAATCCCCTCTTGATGGATATGAAATTTTAAAAAGTGTTTTTCCTGCTGGAACATTATCAGGAGCACCTAAATTAGAAGCAATGAAAATAATCAATAACTTAGAGACAGAAGCAAGGGGACCATATGGAGGCGGTACTGGATATTTCAGCTTTAATGGCGATATGGCTTTTGCTATAACAATTCGAACATTATTTGGAAAGAATGGAATGTATTTTGCTCAAGCTGGAGGAGGTATAGTTGCTGATAGTCAACCTGAAAATGAATATATGGAAACTTATAACAAATTATATAGTGTTATTAAATCAATTAAAATAGCAGAGGCAGATAAAAAATGAATATTCTTTTTATTAATAATTATGATAGTTTTGTATATAATTTGGTTAATTATATATGTCAACTTGCGCCCAAAGCTAATATTATTGTAGAGGATAATAATTTTGCTCCAGAAAAAATAAAAGATAGCTTTATTGATAAAATTATAATTTCACCAGGACCTGGACATCCTAAATATGATACAGGTAAAGTTATACCTATTATCAAGGAATTTTTTGATAAGATTCCAATATTAGGTGTGTGTTTAGGCCATCAAGCGATAATTGAAGCTTTTGGAGAAAATAAAAATATTGAGTATGTGGGAAGAGCTAAAGTAGGTCCAATGCATGGAAAACAATCAAAAATATTCCATGATCAAGAATCTATTTTTAAAGATATTCCAAATCCATTAGAGGTTATAAGATATCATTCATTGGCAGCAAAAGGGGATATACTTCCACAAGAACTTAAGATAACTGCAACTGCTGATGATGGAATCATTATGGCAGTCCGGCATAAACAATATCCTGTTGAAGGTGTTCAATTCCATCCAGAATCAATAAAAATGAAACCTTATGGGATGGAAATTTTAAAGAATTTTTTAGAATTATAAACTGAAAAATGTATTTTTTTCTTCTATTTTTTAATTGTAAATACTGTCAAAACATTAAATATTATGTCAAGGATTTAGTACTTATCTTTTATATAATCCAATCAATTGTGCAGTTTCTATTGAATGTTCTTTTATTTTTTCATCCAAGTTTCTTTTATTTACACTGTCCAATCTCTCTACATCAAGAGCATAGAGTTTGAAAATATATCTATGAGTTCCACTAGGAGGGGTCCCTATTATGAGGATATCTCGAAAATTGAAGGTCCTCCATATCCTTTTTTTCCAAAATCATTTTCTAGCTCTATGCCTGCATTGGGCTTTCCTTGAGGAATCTCATTAACATTTTTAGGAATATTAATAATAGTCCAATGCGTCCAGTTTCCTCCAGGAGCATCAGGATCATTACATATCATAGTAAAACTTTTGGTTTTATCAGGAATATCTTCCCATTTCAAGTGAGGTGATATATTCTCAGCTCTATATGAGAATTTTTTATCCATTAATTCATTATTTTTAATATCATTACTCAATAATTTCATAAATAGTAATTAGATTTATCTAATATTTAATTATTATGTCCTTTGCAAACTGAATTATCTTTAAAATTCAAGTACTAAGGACTCAATTGATAAGATTATCGATTTTTTGTTTTTTTAAAAAATAATTATTCTACTATCAAGTAGTTATTTTATCAAGAGCAAAACTTTTTTATTTAAAATCTTTGATTATAATCTAGTTGTAAAGAATATTGATTTTATTGTAGTCCTTTTCAAGTCATATTTAAATAATTCTCTCACTAAAAAAAGATAATGAACTTTTTACTGGATATAGGAGTGAAAAAAATTTCTATTTGTATAAAAAAGAGGGATATAAAGAATTTAAAAGTGAAAAAATAAGTGATATTATTATTCTTATCTATTTAGATAAATTTAATAATCTACAATAACATATTTAGAGAAATAAATCATGAACTTTTTAAAATTCTTTTTAAAATTATAAGAAGGATTCTGAAACAATTTTAGATTATTTATTTATTTATTTTTCCTAAAAAAAAAGTATAAATAAACAACCTAGTTCTTAATAATAAAGATATATATTGTAAATAGTTCCTTATTTGATTAGATTTTTATATTTCAGTAAAAGTTAATAAATTAAATATAATACAATATTTTAAAATGTCCGATTACTCAAAAGATAACAACTATTTGGATTTTTTATTAAAAGAATCAAACGAAAAATTTCAATTTATATTTCAAAATACAAACGACCTAATTCAAATCCTAAATAATGATCTAAAAATTGAATATATAAATGTTCAAGCACACTTAAGAGTATTAGGACATATTGATTATAATCTAATCAATTTTTTATCAGAAGATATTTCCCACCCTGATGAAAAAAAAGATACTCATAATTTTATAAAAATTCTAATAGAAGAAGGAGAAGCTGAAAGAGAGGGAAGACTTAAAAATAAAGCTGGAGATTGGATCTGGTTTAATATAAAAGGTAGACGTATATTAGAATTAAGTGATGATTTACGATATGTTATTATTCTCCGAGAGATTTCAAAAAGAAAAGATGCTGAACAAAAATTAAAGGAATCTGAAGAAAAATATCGCTTTATTACGGAAAGCGCTAATGATTTGATTGCAATTATTAATAAAAATTCTGAATTTGAATATATAAATGAGGAAGTACATAAAAAAACAATTGGTTACTTAGAAAAGGATCTTATAGGCAAAAAAGCACTTAATTTTGTTCATCCTGATGATTTTCTTAATACAATGAAAGCATTAAAAGGGGGTTTTAAGAAAGGTGAAGCTGAAGTAGAGGTTAGATTTCGCCATAAAGATAGAACATGGCGTTGGTTAGTTATCAGAGGGAAAGTTTTTTATGATCATAACAATGAAGCGAAAGCTTTACTAATTTCAAGAGATGAAACTGAAAGAAAACAAGCAGAAAAAGATCTAAAGGATACGATGAATGAATTAAAGCGTTCTAATGCAGATTTAGAACATTTTGCTTATGTTGCTTCCCATGATTTACAAGAACCATTAAGGATGGTCGCAAGTTTTACTCAATTATTAGCCAGACGTTATGGAGATAAATTAGATAAACAAGGTCACGAATTTATAAATTTTGCAGTTGATGGAGCAAAAAGAATGCAACAATTAATTAATGATCTATTATCATATTCAAAAGTAAAGACTCATAGCCAACCATTCACAGAAATCGACATGAATACTATATTAAAAGAGGTGTTAAAAGATTTAAAATATTCTATTGAAGAATCTAATGTTTTATTTATGTATGATGACCTTCCAAAAATAATAGGAGATAGATCACAGATTTCTCAAGTATTTCAAAATTTAATATCAAATGGAATAAAATTTAATGATAAAGAAAATCCTATAATAAAAATTTCTGTTGAATCAGCAAATAATTTCTGGATTTTTTCTATTCGGGATAATGGTATTGGAATTGAACAGAAATATCATGATAGTATTTTTAAGATATTTAAGAGATTGCATAGTAGGAAAGATTATCCTGGAACGGGTATAGGACTTTCTATATGTAAAAAAATTATTAAAAGACATAGAGGAGAAATTTGGACAGAATCTATTATAGGAAAAGGTTCTGTTTTTTATTTTTCAATACCTAAAAATTAAAAAAACAAAATTTATGAAGGAATAAAGATATAGAATTTTGGATATATAATAGATCTAATTACAATATAATTAAAAAAAAAAGAATTGATATGAAGATAATTGAGATTTTATTAGTAGAAGATAATCCCGGAGATATTCAGTTATTCAAAGAAGCTTTTAAAGAATCTACTATTGAGAATAAGTTAAATATAGTCGAAGATGGTGAATCAGCATTAATGTTTTTGAAGAAAGAAGGCAAATTTAAGGATATCATTACCCCTAACCTTATCCTCTTAGATATAAATCTTCCTAAGAAAAATGGATATGAAATATTAGATGAAATTAAGAAAAATAAAATGTTAAAAAATATTCCTATTGTAATTCTAACAATTACAAATCCAAAAGAAGAAGACTTAGTAGAATATAAAAATGATGTTGTTTGTTTTCTTAAAAAACCAGATAGTATGGACCAATTTATAATTGGAGTTCAATCTATTTTTCAGTTTTTATTTCTTTCAAATAAATTTAAAGACATCAATTAAATTACATAAGTGATAAAACTTGAAGAATTTTTAATATGCCTATTTTAAATATTTTAATTATAGAAGATAATCCCGGAGATATTTGTCTGATCAATGAGGCATTTTATGAAATCCAAATAGAGTATAAACTATATTTTGTAGAAAATGGTATTGAAGCTATGCTTTTTTTAAATAAAAAAGAGAAATATATTATGGTTCCTACACCTAATTTTATAATATTAGATCTAAATCTCCCTAAGAAAAATGGATTTGAAGTTTTAAAAGATATAAAAAAAGATCAAAATTTAAAAAGAATTCCTGTAATAATTCTTACTATTTCTGAGTCAGAAGTGGATATTGTAAAATCTTACGAAGAATGTGCAAATTGTTTTATAAAAAAACCAGTTGATATGGATGATTTTATTAAAATTATAAAGGGAATCGCTGATTTTTGGTTTAAAAT
>CAZBEU010000539.1:0-12518 GCA_964491005.1 uncultured archaeon
ATGGCAATGTTATTTATGCGTATAATGCAACAGGTAACCAGGCGACCGTAACAATAAGAGTTTTAAGAGGTTCGCCAGATGATAAGTTTTTTAATTCAAAGTTGATTCTATATAATCAAGATCCTCCTTCTTTTGTTTTAATGGAATCTGATAAACATGAAGGAACACGAGAAGAATTTGATCAAAAATTGATTGATGTCCTTAAAGAATATAGATGTGAATTGATAGTTTTAGTTGGTTATATGCGTTTGGTAAGTAAATTATTTATTGATGCTTTTAATAGAAAAGTTATAAATATTCATCCAGCATTACTTCCATCGTTTAAAGGAATGCATGCTCATAGAGATGTCTTAGAATATGGTGTAAAAGTTTCAGGAGTTACAGTTCATTTTGTTGATGCTAAAGAAGATCATGGTCCAATTATTCTACAAAAATGCGTAAAAGTATATGAAGGAGATACAGAAGAAAGTTTAGGAAAGAGAATTTTAGTATGGGAACATAAATTATTTCCTAAAGCTATAGAATTATTTTGTGATAATAAACTGACTGTCAACGGTAGAATAGTTCATATAGATGGTGAAGTTATTTTATAATAGTTGATTATTTAAATATGGGGAAATAATTTTAAGGAGATATCTGACCCACCTGATAGTTAGTAGATTTATTAATTATATGAAGAAGATCTTGAGTCTCGAAAAATTATTTCCCCTCTTAAAATATTTTTAGATAATTAAATTAGGTTAAATTATTTCATTTTTATGCAATATTATTGGAATGGAGATTATAATGATTCTATATTCTTCTTTTAATTAATTTTAAAGATTTATTGGGTTATAATAATGTTATTGAGCATATACCATATTTGTCTATAAAGTATTTTTATATATAGTTCATACATCCTAATATAACATATTTATTCTATGAAAATTATTTATACTATTCTAAAAACCTTTTAAACTAGTTCATTGATAGAATTAGAAAATTTTTAATGGTTTATTAAGCTATGATAATTAGGTCTACTTTAAACCTAAATTAGGTTTATGTAGAATGACAATTACATAATTTTTTTGATTTATAGTAAAAAGGAAGTTTAAGATGCCACGAAGGAAGGATATTAGTGAGATACTTGAGTTAATGAAAAATACTGAGAATATAAGAAATATTGGATTTGTGGGACATATAGATCACGGAAACTTATAATCATAAGAGTTTATAAGCTGTTTAGACAACACTATCTGATTCTCTTCTCAGTGAAGCAGGATTATTAAATCCAGAATTGGCGGGAGAAGCTCGTGTTTTAGACTTTTTAGAAGAAGAGCAAGAAAGAGGTATAACGATGAAATCTGCCAATATATCTCTTTACTATGAAGATTCTTTAAAAGACCAAGAACCTTTTCTTGTTAATTTAGTTGATACACCTGGGCATCTAGATTTTTCTGGTAAAGTAACAAGAGCTTTAAGATTGATAGATGGAGTAGTTGTAGTTGTTGATGCAGTAGAAGAAATTATATCTCAATCAGAAACGGTTATTAAACAAGCTATAGAGGAAGGAGTAAAACCTATCTTGTATATTAATAAGGTAGATCGTTTAGTAAGAGAATTAAGATTAAATGAAGATCAAATAAGGAAGAAATATAGCAGAATTATAAATAATTTTAATAAACTTATTGAAAGATATGCAGAATCTCCTTTTAATAAAATATGGCAGGTTTCGCCAGCAGATGGTAATGTAGCTTTTGGCTCTGCACTTCATAAATGGGGTTTTACTTCAAATCAACTAAGTGAAAGTGGTTTTAAGTTTAAAGATATTATTTTAAAATATGATAAAGAAACATATAGTGAAGATACTTATTCAGATTTAGCAGTATATTTACCAATTGATAAAGCAATCCTTGAAATGGTAGTAAACCATCTTCCTAATCCAATTGAAGCCCAAAAATATAGAATTAGGAAAATATGGAGTGGAGATCTAAATTCAGAAATAGGAGAAGCCATGTTGAATTGTGACCCTAATGGTCCTTTAACAATATGTGTAAGTAAAGTTCAAGCAAAAAAACATGGTATAATTGTTACTGGTAGAATTTTCTCTGGAAAATGTTCTATTAAAAAAGATGTATTTTTAGTTAGAGATAATAATCAGCAAATAATCCAAAGAGTAGCTATTTTTATGGGACAGCGGAGTGAACAGGTAAATGAAATACCTGTTGGAAATATTGTAGCTCTTGAGGGATTAAAAAATATAAAAAGCGGAGAAACATTAGTAGAAAGTGATTATATAGATAAAATGATTCCTTTTGGAAGTGTAAAATATGTTACAACACCTGTAATTACGGTCTCTGTTGAACCAGAATATCTTAGAGATCTTGAGGAAATGAAAAAATTAATTGGAGACGTTCTTATTGAAGATCCAAATCTAAAATTTGAAATCCATGAAGAAAATGGTGAATTTTTATTATCTGGAATGGGACCTTTACATTTGGAAGTTACAGCCCATGAAATTGAGAAAAGAGGAGTTAAAATAGAAATCTCAGAACCCAGAGCAGTCTTCAAAGAATCATGTAAATCTAAATCATCTATAATAAAAAATATTTCTCAAAATAATAAAAACTATATTCTTCTAAAAGTAGAACGTTTAGATGAGAAATCTATCAATTATTTTCAATCTATAGATTTAAATTCTCTGATTTTGACAAATAAACAAAAAGAAGAGATAAAGAATAATACAAATCTAACAGATCAAGAAATTGATAATTTTTGGAAGTGTGATGAGGATCAAAATATCCTTATTTATAGTGCCAAAAATCAATTAAATGAATTACAAAAATCTACTCTTATAGAGATTATTGATAAAATTCATTTAAATGGTCCTCTATGCGGAGAAAAATTAACAGAGATAAAGCTAACAATTGAAGATCTATTAATAGAAGATATAGATGATGAGACTATATATACTGAATTGTCAATGCTTTTTTATAATGCTATAAAAAAAGGGTTAAACGAGGCAGAATTAGTACTACTTGAACCTATATATCATACTTTTATTCAA
This sequence comes from uncultured archaeon, assembly GCA_964491005.1. Classification (GTDB taxonomy): domain Archaea; phylum Asgardarchaeota; class Lokiarchaeia; order Sigyniarchaeales; family SOKP01; genus JAFGOA01. The sequence goes on from CAZBEU010000539.1 coordinate 3,047, forward strand.
TTACCACCCAACTATTCTAAAAATGTTCTTTCAACACTATCAAAATATTCTGGTAAAATTAAAGATATAAATCAAGAAGATGAATATCAAGCGACAATAGAAATATTGTTACCAGTTAGGAATTCAATAAAATTTGCTGAGGATCTCAGATCAATAACATCTGGAAGAGCATTTTGGCAAAATGAATTTTATGCGTTTATGAATGTACCTCAACATGAGGCAAATAAAATTATAAGTGATTTAAAATTTAAAAAAGGGTTATCTTGGTAAAGATTAAAAAAGACCGTGAAAAATAGTAAGAAAAAATTGATATCGAGTGATATAATTCATCATATTGACTTGCATCTCGAATAATGTGTTCCTTGAACTCACAGAGTTCTCCTAACATTATTTTCATCAATCGCCTTTCAGCGGGAACAGGACTCGCTACATTCTTATGTTTACTAAAATTTTTTAACCTATCCATAAGATACTTCTTCGCAATATTAATAGGGGCTTGAATCTGACGGTTTATAGTGAACCCACAGTGCTTACACACATAGATTTGAGTTTTGCAAGGTGTAAGCTTTCCACATTTCAAGCATTTTTTAGAAGTATTTCTTGGATTTTTATACTCAACGAGATGCCCCGTTGAGGTTGCTTTATAATCAAGGTATTGCTGAAACTGTTTAAAATTCCAGCGATTCAATCTTCTTCTCATATTTTTAGACTTTTTCTGTTGCCATTTCTTTAAATTCTTTTTTCGAGAATTAGACTGACGAATATTTGTTAGATCTTCCATAACCACGATTGAAGCATGCTTATTTATGATTTTATTAACCTTATTTGCAAGTTCATGAAGATCATTCTTAGTTTTATTTCGTTCTATCTTACCATATTTATGTAGTAATTGTTTTCTTGTTAATGGTTGATATTTCACTCCATTATCAATATATTTAGCAATATTTTTCCGCTTCAATGAATATATATAATGGGTGGTCGAAATATTAGATGTATCAATACGAGTTATTTCGGATTTTGTAGGATAGAGAGTGATAAGATCTATGCTTCTCTCATTAATATCAATACTAGTAAGGGATTTCCATTCTTTCATTTTTACTTGAGTAATGAATGGAATAAAAATATCTACTGTCCTATTTGAAATTAGCTTTAATGTGATCTCTCCATGATTCTCTGTCTTAAGAAGATTATAATGTGTGTTTGATTGAAATGGAATATAGAGTTTGCTTCTTGGCTCAATGACTAAAACAATATTATTTCTTTCAAGATAGCACAGACATTTTTCTAGCTTCATGGAATTTCGTTTATAGATTGGATTATTAAGGCGCTTTCTCTTCTTAAAACACCATGTATTCCATGACTTAAGGATGTCTTTGATTATTCGAGCAGAGGAATGACAATAATGTGTGTGTAAATGAGGAAATAAGGATTTCCATTCGAAATAGAAGCTTTTTCTAATTTTTGGATAAGAAGAATAATCAAAATAAATATTTCCTTTCTTAGATACTTTTTGAAAATAAGCATTTTCTATACATTTTTCAATAAGAAAATTAACAGATTCTTTAAAACAAGTGAGAACATGAGAAATTTTCTTATACTTTCTCATAGTAAGTTCTAAGGAATGAATTCTTACTGTCTTTAGTGTCTTCATGCTTTTACCTCCGTTTTTAGCGCTCTTACAATATATTTTGCTTTATGACTTCTTAATTCATAGATATTATCTGAAAAAGATGTTACAATCGCAATTAAATCATCAACTAACTCTTTTTGTGAATCTTGTATTTCGTTTTGGTGTAGTACAATGATTCTTGTTTGATGCGCTTTAAAGTAAGTCTCTAAATAATGAAAACCAAATCTGGTAAGTCTAGCTTTATAATTCATGATAACAATATCCACTTTATTGTTAGAAACTATATCAAATAATTTATTTAATCCATATCTTTTTCCATTTAAACCACTGGCGATACATTTTAATTTCACGAAATTATTATACTCATTTTTAATCGCGTATTGTTCAAGTAATTGCTCTTGAGTCGTAAGATCGCTTTTTTGGCCTTGAGATAACACTCTAGAATAAATAACAGTCTTTCTTTTTTTCTTTACTACCCCTAAGACTATCCTTTTTCAGATTCGAGAATACGATATTCACTCCCCATTGTTCTTAAAGTCTCTATTATATAAATATGCATATCTACGATCATCTTCATCTCTAATTCCTGGAATAACATCAATATGAAAATTTCCAGGGAACTTTATCTCCCATCCTACTTTTCTTGAAGCTAATTCTTTCCAATAGCTTTGAAGAACACTACCCACATCTCTATAAAGATCTCCAACTTCATAAGATGTATTTGGAGGCCAATACATAACAATATCAAGATCATAATTTTCTCTGATTATTGTCTTTTTTCGATATGAACCACCATAATAAACTATAGGAATTTCATCGAAATTGTTCTCTATTCTTTTTCTAATAGATTTTCTAAGATCTTTTAAACTTTTATATTGATCTTGAGATAAATTTTGATCATTTAATATTTCTCTTAAATAATCTTCATTATCTTCATCATCCAAAATCTTAACCACCAATTAATATACTTTTTTCATAATTAGGTTTTCTATTCCTATCGAATTCGTAAAGTTGGATTGGAGGTGTCATTCTTGGATTTATTTGTCTTCCTAAAGCAATAGCACCAGCTGTAGGACCAGCATAAAATAAATGAATTTTTTCAATATCATAATTTATTATTATCGAAATTAAGGATCTAAATTTAAGTATAAGAGTAAATAGTTGATATTCTGATTCAAGCCAAATCTCTGTGGGTCTTTTTACAAATATTTCAAATTTATTATTTAAATCAAGTCCAAGATCATCTAACTGTTCATCTAAGATTTTAGCTGATAAAGATATTTTAAAAATAATTTCTTTATTTTTGAAATCCTTTTCATTTGGAATTATTGTTTCTAATTTAGGGAGATCTGAGACCGTATGAATATCATAGAGCATCCAAGATTGAGTATCTCGATGATAATGAGAATATTTTACCTTAGTTCGATTTGTAAGTAAATATCCTAAATAAAAGGATGTTGAGATATATCCAAGTGAAAAGACTGCTAATCCATAATGTCTTTCTTTTTTAATTAAAGGATTTATTTTTAATCCCATATCCTTAATAATTGTATCCCAATTTTTATCTTCAATATTATATTTTAATTGGAGAATATTGGATTCATAATTATCGGGTAATAAGAATTCCAAAATATTATCTTCATTAATTGGTATATCTTTTTCTAAAATAATTACTTTCCATTTTTTAGGTTTAGATTTTATTCTTTTCTTAAATTTTTCTGAATTAAGTTTATTCTCTATTTTATTTATTGTATCAGTATCTTTAATTTCTAATTTTTCTTTTTCTATTTTTTTATAAAAGATTAAAAGAGATTGAAGGATTATATTTATCTTCTCTTTCAATTCTGAGATTGTTTTTTTATCTATTTGTTGTAAGATTTGGTGTACTGTTAGATTTCCAATATCTTGAATATTTTTCAATACATCTATAGTAATTTGATTAATTGAATCTTTATGATAAGGTTTAAAGTCCTTATCTTTTAGAATATTTAGTAAAGCGATTAATTGTGAAAAGTCTCTTGCTCTATATTGACTCTTTAAAAAGAAAAATTCTTTATGTTTTTTATTTAGAGCTGTAAGAAATATATCATATAATAAATTCTCAAATAAACATCGGAGTAAATTAGGTAATATTATAAAAAATTCATTATGGTAAGCAATTCCATTTATAACATTAACAAAAGAATTATAATGTTCTAAATTATATTTTTGAAAATCATGAATAATAAACTTCTCTTTCGATTTAATATCTTTTTGACTAACTAATAATTTTGAAAAAATATTTATTTTAAAATCATTAATTCCTTCAATAAGTGGTCCTAATTCATCAAGTAATTCATTTTTTATAGCATAAGCATGTTTATGATGGTTATAACCTTTGGTTGTTGAATTATTATTAAAAAAATTAAAATTATGTTCCATAATTAAAATTAATAGAGAATAAATTTCTGGAATGTTCAGAGGATCTTTGAGAAAATTATCATTTGGTCGAATTAATTTGTTATAATTTTTTCGATTATTGATATTTGCAAAATCAATTATATCAAAATATTCCCTTATTTCTTCTTGTACTATTATCCATATTTCTCCTAATTCTTCTTCGATTAAATCCCTAAATTCTTCAATTTGTTCCATTATCTATAAATCCTCGACTGAATGATTATCTTTTTCATATTTTTATGTAGAAGAAATATTTTAAAATTTTCTATTTATTAAGAAATCTTATTATATTAATTCTAATCCCTCCCCCGATCCTCCTTCAGTATTTTTTCAGAAAAGTATATCGTGATAATAATGGAGAAAGGATTTGTTAAGTGTTACTTCCCGACTCTGCTTAATAATAGGATTAGAATGAACTTTATTCGGTATTTTTTCACCGTCCAATTTGGTACTATAGGATTTTGTAAAAACCGATCTAATTCTCTTATATATATAGTATATATGTATAGGAGAATAGAATGTTGGAAAAAAAATATTATTCATTTTCTTATTAATTAGACCAAATGTTACACTTTTAGTGTATAAATGTTAAATATCTCATTTATTCATTTTTTGAATCAATCTCAAGTCATTTATTCATGTTTTCAATAAATGACAATATAGAAATTCTACTAAAACAATTTTCAATTATTGAAATCTTGGATAGATTTATTTATTTTTTCTTGTTCTTGTCTGATATAATCCTCATTACTAATTTCAAATTTCGCCAAAAGATTATTTGCTAATTATAGTATGATTTGGACTTCTTTTTAAATTAATTATTAAATGAATATTATTAAGTGGATTATTTAAATAAGAAAACTATTATGATTTTTTGTTTTATTTAGTATATCTATTCTGTCAATTAACTCTAAATAAGAAAATCATATAATAATAATCATAAAATACCAGATACTTACCAATTCTTTTTTTTATTTAGTTCCTCATTTATAATAAAGAAATTAAATATTATAGAGTGCACCTTCCGGGATTTGAACCCGAGTCCTCAGCTTGGGAAGCTGAGATTCTACCACTATACCAAAGGTGCATAATAATAAATAATTAACTATACAATATATTATTTATTAAGATAATTCTATTTTAAATCTTAAGTAGGATATAGTTTTCTTTACTTTATCTAAAATATTTATTCATGAGAGATTAGAATACCAAGATTTTATGTAAGCAGAATATACTTAAAATTAAAAAATAATCCATCTTATATTTATGTTATAGATTAGTGTATTTTAAAACAGCTTAGTTAAATTTAGAGAGAAAATATAATGAATGAAGATTATAAAGCAGAGAAAAATGGTGATTGTGCTAATTCAGAATTAAATATTATCAGTGAACTAGAATCCATAATTAATAAAAAAATACCTCGGGTAGATTCCATAAGTTATGATGACACCTATGAAATAGATGGAGAAATTATAGTTTTTACTGTTTATCGCCTTGGATATATTGTGAGAGAAGGACATATAGTTGCTTTAGGGCTTAGCTTTAGTTTTAAAGATTTTAAAAATAAACAATCAGTTCATCTATTTAATGAAAAACTAGATACATTTCCAAAAATAATATGCAAATTATCATATTTGGAGACTCTTGAACTTGGTAATAATAATATATCTTATTTACCAGACTCTATAGAGAAATTAAAAAACTTAAAGACATTGAAAATAGGACGAAATAAATTAAAGTCACTACCAGATTCTTTTTGCGAACTAACTTCCTTAGATAATATTAATTTTATGAATAATAACTTAGAATCATTACCTGAAAACTTTGGAAAATTAAAATCACTAAAATTATTAAATTTTGACCCAAATAATTTAAAATCTCTACCAGAATCATTTGGTGATTTGGAATCGTTAGAAACTTTATTTTTATCCAATAATCATCTTATAAAATTACCAGAATCATTTGGAAATCTTTTAAATTTAAAAGAATTTGAATGTTGGAACAATAAAATATATAAACTTCCCGAATCTATTGGTAATCTTAAATCACTAAAATATCTTTATTTACAAGGAAATTTGATAAGAGAATTACCAAATTCATTTATCCAATTACGTCAACTGGAGATTTTAAGACTTAATAACAATAAAATAATCAATCTACCAAAATCAATTGATAATTTAGATTTACTTACAGATCTAGATTTACGCAAAAATCAATTAGATTCTCTCCCAAATTCAATAGGAAAATTGAGAAAGTTAAAAATGTTATTTTTGCAAAGAAATAATTTAATTGAGCTACCAGATAATATAGGAGATTTAAAATCATTAGAAATTCTTAATTTAGAACGAAATCACCTGAAAAAAATACCTAGTTCTTTTGCAAATTTAAAAAACTTAAAAAATCTTAATCTCAGTGGAAATTTGATAGATTCATCATTGGAGCCAATTCAAAGTTTAGACTCTTTAGAGTTATTAAACTTATATGGAAATAGTATCACGAATATTTCATCTTTTATAAATTATTTACCAGAAATAAAGAGAATCGACCTAAGTAGGAATGAGTTAAATTATCTCCCAGAATCAATTGGAACTATTGTAAATTTAGAATATCTTAATTTATCAGATAATAATATCCAAAATTTACCAGATTCATTAGGAAATTTACCTTTATTAAAAGAAATTTGGCTACAAAATAATAAGATAATAAAATTACCAGATACTATAAAAAAATTGCACTCATTAAAAATTTTAAATTTAAGAAACAATGAGATATTATCATTATCAAATTCATTTGGAACTTTAAAAAAACTTAAATCTATAGATCTTAAAAATAATAATCTAGAAGAATTACCAGAAAGCTTTGGCAGTTTAATATCCTTAATAAATATTAATTTAGAGAGTAATAAACTCAGAACACTTCCAAATTCATTTGTAGATCTTAAATTAGTTAGAAAATTAAATTTAGATTTTAATCATTTCGAAAAGATTCCCAGTTCTATTTGGGGTTTAGAAAATCTTAAGAAATTAGTTTTAAGAAAAAATCCATTAGATAATGAATCAGAAGAGATGAGTAAGGATTCAATTCCTACTATTTTAGAATTTTGTAGAAAACGAGCAACTTTACATATATTCCTAAGCCACGCTGTTGCTGACTTTGAAGAATATAGAGTAAAAGATTTAGCTGATTTTCTTGAGGAACAAGATGAAGTGTATCGAGTATTTTATTGTGAACGGGATATGGTTGGAAATATCACTAGATCGATGCAAGATAATATTTTAAAGAGTCATTTAGTATTATTTATTGCTTCGCAAAATTCTTTATATAATTCATCTGACTGTGATTTTGAACTTAATCTTGCAAAAACACACAATATAAATATTATCCCCATAAAAGCTAAAGACTTAAATTGGGATGATTTAGAAAAAATAGGACTTAAACGAACTTTAGGCTCTGAATTTGATAATAACAATTTTCAGGAATTATGTGAAAGTATTTATAAATATATCATAAAATTTAAAAGAGAAATAGATCTCCACGATAAAGAGCGAGACATTATTTTACAAAGAATATTGGAGATAAAAGACACTTTTGGAAAAATTATTAATTCATCAAAATTTAAAGATATCATTAAAAATAACTACTCTAAATTTGATGATATTTTTTCTTATGAAAAAAAAGCTCTGAAAGATCAAATTTATTATTTGAATATGATTTTTAAGAAAATACTTGAATCAAATTAAAAGTTTTTTTAGAGGACAAAAGGGAATATATTAAAAGATTTATGATAGTAGTAATTGGTTATAATTCATAATTGCAATTAGGACATTTTTTCATAAATTTTGTAAGCATAATTCCGCAATTAGGACATTTTTCAATAAGAGGTTTTTGATAATTAAATTGTAAGATATCCGGTCTGGGTGCTCTTGGTAATTGTTTTATATAGTCCCTTTGTCTGTCTTCCTTTTTTGGAGATTCTCTAAATGCTGGAAAAATAGAAAGAATAGATCGTCCTTTTTTTTTTAATATAAAACCTAAGAAAAATAAAAATAAAAATAAAATAACCAAAAATGCAATATAAAATGGCATTTCATGAGTTTCTAAAAGATAAATGAAAAGATATATGAGAATACTAATTAGAATAACTAAAAATACTATCTTGAGTGTTAGACTAATTTTTTTTCTCTTAATTTCATTATTTTTAGAATTTTCTATAAAATTTCACCTGATTTTTAATTTAAATACTTTTTAGATATATATTTTTTAGCATCATCTATTATTTTTTTTGCTTTTTTTGTTTCAATTTCTTTTTCAATTTCTTCAGTTACAACATCCTTTTCTATTGCTGGATTAAATTCTATATTTGAAAACTTATCATCTAAAATAAATGGATGATAATCAATTCCTGTTCCCTGGAAAAATTTAAAGAAAAATTCATAAAAATGAAGCCTCAATGCATTTAAAAATACAATTACACCTTCTAAAAGAATTACTATTAAGTTACCAAAAATTAATCCCACAATCATTAAAATCTGTGATAAGATTCCTCCACCTCCAGATAAATTTGCTAAAGCTTCTATAGCAATCATAAATGAAATATGTGCTAATGCTAGTGCTATCAATCGGATATAAGAAATTACATTACTTGGGATGGATAAAATTGTCTCAAAAGTATCCATAGAACCTTCTGCAATTAATGCTCCATATGATTCTTCTCGCATATAATTTACTCTGATTAATTTCCCAACTGGTTTAAACATAATTAATAATATTGCTGGTATAATTGGTAATAATATTGGATATGGTTCAGATAACCACGCATCAAGATTTATTCCATAAGCAAAGACTAAATATACACCAAAGTCTAAAAAAAGAATTTTCATGAATGTTTCTGTTAAAGCTTTATATATTTTCTTTTGAACAACCAAATTATAAATTTGAATTAAGAATCCCAAATTAAGATGGAAAACACCAAATAAAATTGCAACTTTAAAAACAGTTATTATATCATTTAAAGGACTATGTAATTGAATCCATCCCATAAAAGGAATATAAATAGGTATTGGTTCAATTGGAGTTCCAAAAAAGTCATGATAACCAAAAAATTCACCATATAATAATCCAAAAATACAAGCCCAGATACCACAATAGAAGATAATCCAAGAGATATTTCTAATAGATTTACGTTTTCTAACAAATATACCACCGATTAAACCGGCAATAATGAGAATAAAACCATGCCCAAGATCTCCAAACATCATTCCAAATAAGAATGGAAATGTAAAAAATAAAAAAGGTGTTGGATCCACTTCAGAATATGATGGAATGCCATACATTCTTGTTAATGTTTCAAATGGTCTAATTAAGGCATTATGTTTTATCAATGTTGGAGTTTCTTTTCTTAAA
>CAZBEU010000540.1:0-2324 GCA_964491005.1 uncultured archaeon
ATTATCAAACCGATATCTATCCAATTTTAGTTTTGAAAATAGTATAGAGTAGCTATATTCATCATAATTATTATAAACAATATAGATATTAATCCCATTATGAAATTTAATATTTAATCTTTTAAAGATAAAATCAATTGATAAAAAACTGATTATTTCTGATAGTTTTTGTTCAAGAATATCCTTAGCAATCTTTAATTTCTCAACTGCCTTCATTATTGATTTAACCAATTTTTCATTTGATTTTCTAAATTTCTAATCTCATCTTCAATATTTTTAAGTATTATTGCATCTTCTTCTGCTTCAGATATTTTTCCTGATTTTGCATCATCTAGAAATTTATCAGAAAAGGGATAATTCCATTTATTTAAAATTAATTCAATTTCCTTTCTTAATTGATTTAGTTTAAAATCAATTAATTGAGTTAAATTTTCTCTTTCTATTTTAACTTGAGTCATATAAATCTTTAGTTATAATGATAATTGTCATATATATAATTATCAATAAATCTAATAAATCTCTCTTTAAAAATTATAATAACTTTCAGAAATTTTATTTTCTTTACGTTGTATGAATTTCCACATGTTTCACGATCTTTATTCATGAAAGGTTCATGAAATGGAAGAAAAAATTCTAATAATTATATTGTTATTTATAATTTAGAATATTTTTTATCCTTAGTAAAAAAAAATATTAAATTAAATTTATTGTTTTATTATTCTTATTATGAGTATTTATTTTAGTTCTGATAAAGAAGAAAAGGAAAGAATAAAGAAAGAAAAAGAAGAAGAAAAAAAAGAAAGGAAAAAAAGAATAACAGAAAAAGATTATCAACGAAGAATTAAAAATTTAATTGAAGCAATTTGTCCTCATTGTGAAGCAAAATTCTATGATCCTATCACAAATCAATTTAATTATGGTGAAAGGATGTATCTATGTCCGAAATGTAAAAAAGTTCTTGGTTTTTCAAATTATGACTCTACTATATTAGAATCTTCAATTAAACAAATTAAAATTACTATAATATTTATAATTCAAATTAGTTTCACAATCTTAATTCATAAAATAACCATACTTTCCATTAAAGATTTTTTTTGTATATATTATTCAATGTTAAATTTGATTGATATTAACATTATTATCTAAAAAGATTAGTAAAGTATCAATAATATAGGAAATTTCTTCGAGATTTCGAAAATCTTTCTTAAAATTTTTTTATATTTGGTTTATTTTCCTTTCCGGGATTATAATTAACTTTAGGGATTTTAAAATTAGTAAGGTCTATAAGATAATTAATTAATTCACTGTAATATTTATTTTCCTCTGGTCGGGTTCTCTCTATAATATGATATTTATTTTTATCATATACCTCAAATATTTTTTTAGTTCCATCCATTACAAGGAAATCGTCATTATTATCCTTAATTAAGTTCCAGAAATTCATTTTCTCAATATACTTTCTGATTTCTTGGACTTCTTCCTCACTTATTGCCTTGCTAATCTCTTTTTTGGGTGCAATTTCTGCCGCTGAAGGATATATAGCGGTTAGGGTATTCTCATTCTGTTTCACATCAACTCTTATAACTATAGGATCTTTGAATGTTCTGTTTATCGTCAATCTGTATGTTGTTAAGTCTGTAGATTTAAGATTATAAAGAGCGGAATCAAATGGATTTTTCGTAAAAGGTTTCTTTAAATTCATGCTAAAATACAGATATTAGCATTTGTATAAAAATTTTTAGTTATTATATTCTTTAATCTTGAATTCCTCTTTAAATAAAATTATAAGATTTTTCATAATCATTTTTTTCCATGTTGTAATGATATAATTCTGGATCTATTTATGTTTATAATGATATTATTAAGGAATGGAACAGTTCCAATTTAATTTTCCATTAAAAATCTTTTTTTTTTATATAATAAACACTTTAAAAAATAAAAATAGGATTTAAGAATTTATGGAAATTATTGATATCTAATCATATATCTTATAAATTAAAATTATAAATGAAAAATTGGATCAAATAATTATTAGATTAGTCATTCTAGTATAAATGATTATATATGATTCGGACTCTTATCATTGATGGTATTAAAAGCGTTTTATCAAGACATAGGATGGAACAAGTAAAAGATATTTTTAGAAGTAGTTTTCCATCTTTAGCCTATCTTGCTGATGAAATACCCTTAAAACTAAAAAACCCTATTCGGGAAGGTTATTTGTCTAAATTACTTATATTAGAAAAAAAACAAAATTTAGTTTTAGGTTTTGCTTTTATAATCCATTTTCCATCTATATATGCTAGTTTTTTAGACTTTTTCGC
>CAZBEU010000541.1:0-2712 GCA_964491005.1 uncultured archaeon
AAATTAATAAAATAATATAAGACAATAAGAAAAAACAATGACATCCCCAAAAACAGAATTGCATAAAGCATATACATGCCATAAATGTGGATTTAATATGATTGATAGAAAACTATCTATAAAAAATAATGGTAGTGTAAAGTATATAAAAATTCGTCAATGCTCTATTTGCAGACATTGGTATTCACTAGATTAACTTATTTTATTAAAATATACTGAAATAAATAATTCTAAGTTTTTAGTATTATTTCTTTTCAAATAAAAAAAAAAGTTAAATATGCATAATTTTTTGTTTTATATAAAAATTTTAATAGATTAGGTTTTCGAATTAAAACCAATAAATCTAAATCTTCAAATTAATTTATAGTATATTACTTTAATTCTAGCTGAAAATTAAAAACAAATATTTATCAGATTGAATAAGTGAAACAAAAATGAAACAGAATATTCTCTTAACTGGTTCCTTTGGTAATGTTGGGCAAAACACACTAAAGCAACTCCTTACACGAGAATATGAAGTAACATGTTTTGATATACAAAATTCTCCTAATGAAAAATCACGTAAGAAATTATTAAAAAAATGGCAATTTAAAACGATATGGGGAGATATTTTAAATAAAGATGATTTAAATAATGTTGTTAAGGGAATGGACTGCATAATTCATCTTGCAGCTATCATACCTCCTTTGAGTGAAAAAAATCCAGAATTAGCATATAAAGTAAATGTTGAAGGAACCCGAAATCTTATAAATGCTGCAAAAACATTATCAAATAAACCAAAAATCATAATGGCAAGTTCAATAGGCATTTATGGAGTAACAATGCATTTGAAGCCCCCAGTAAAGGCAGATACTCCCTTGAATCCTTCTAATCATTATTCACGTACAAAAGTAGAATGTGAAAAAATATTAATAGAAAGTGGACTTCCTTGGATGATATTGAGATTGGGCGCTGTTTCAGTTGAAAAAATTCCTTTAAAATTTGATACTCTCTTATTTGAAATACCACTTGACCAACGTATTGAATTTGTTTCTTCAATTGATTGTGGAATTGCATTTGCTAATACTGTAATGATAGATAAAATTAACAAAATCTTTCTTATTGGAGGTGGCAAGGATTGTCAGCTTTTAGAAAGAGAATTTATAAGGGGCTTTTTTGATGCTCTTGGAGTAACCATGCTTCCAGATAAAGCTTTTAAAATTCCAAAAAAAAAAGAAGATTGGTTCTATACAGATTGGATGGATACCAAAGAGTCCCAAGAGATTCTCGATTTCCAAACTGAGAATTTTCAACAATATATAGAAAAATTAAAGCGAAAATTCCGATTGAGAAGGTTAGGTCTGAAAATTATTTCCCCTCTTGTGAAACTAATTTTGCTAAGAATGTCACCATATAATAAAAAATCAAATGATACTATATAACCTAAATATTTGAGACAAATTACTTACTTAAATGCACTATTAAAATAACAAATTAGAATATTAAATCAAGGGGTTAACATCACACTTCAAATACAAATATAATATTAAACCATATAGTAAGTATTAAGGTTAACTATAGAAGTACATAAAGGAATTATAGTACAACTATATCTAAAATGCTAAAATAATCTTCTATAATGATAAAAAAGAGATATAATTTATCTATCAAATGTTATAAATTACTTTTTTTTTAGTCATCTACCATTGAGCTCTTTTAATTTTTAATTTCTTTCTCTTTCCTGATCGTAAAACTATATCTATTACACACATTTCACTCATAGCAATCTTAGTCGATTGCTTATCTTCTTCACTTCTATCCTGTTTTTCCTTATCTAAAAGATCTATATATCTATTTTGGGCAATCTCATTTATACATAATTCCTTTTTTCTTATTTTTCCTTTTGGTTTACAAATAGAAATCGACGTAGTATTTGAATTATTATGATGGATATTACCAACTGAAATTAAAGAAATTCCAAGTATAGAAGATAAAGGTAGAATTCCCAAGATAAGATACTTTATTAAAAAATAACCAATTGTGATAGAGAGAAAATAAAGAAAGCTAAACTTCTCTGGTATTCCCATATCTTTTGTTATAAACCAAACACAGATACTAGAGATGATAACGATTGTGATTTGTCCAAGTGATTTTCTTATATTATCATAAAACGACCTGCCTAAACATTTTATATCTGCATAAGAAGGCCCTGCTGCTATAAGAATCGAAATTACAACAATAAAAGCTAAGAGTCGGTAATACCAGATAGCAAAACTTAATAATGCGAAATCTAAACAAAACCAAGCAATATAACTCCCAATGAAAAGAGGAGCTAGACTAATTAAAAATTCTTGCATAAAAATCCCCGGTTTGCTCGAAACATAGCCGCTCATATTTCTATAGCTCACATGAATTTCAGAAGGAACAATCCCCATAAGAAGACACATAGTATAATGACTGAGTTCATGAATAATAATACCTATAAAGGAAATTATATTAAAAATAGTTCCTAGCGTCTTTGATTCTATAACGCTGGTAAGAATACTTAGAAAAAATCCTGATATTAATATAATCAGAAAAACATTAAAAATTCCAAACATAAATAAATTAACTGTTGAAGATATATAAAAAAAAACTAAATCTTAAATGATGTTTTTTATTATATAAGAATATTTATACGCATATTATAAAATAAGACAATATTGGACATTTTTCTTATTTGAGTGTTCCGAT
>CAZBEU010000542.1:0-2408 GCA_964491005.1 uncultured archaeon
CTAAAAGAGATTCTCCTACTTTTTTCATTATTCTTAACTTTAAATCAGAATATTTTTTCTTAAATTCCAATTCTCTTATATTTGCTAAAGCAACAATAGGAACTAAATATAACATCTTATAACTTGGATTTTCAATTAATTTATTTATTCCTGCTAATTCTCCTATAAGTGTCTTTCCTCCAGAAGTAGGAGCCATAATTAATTGATTTGATTTCTCAGATATAAGACCATTATCTATTGAAATTGCTTGAATAGGTAAAAGTGTATTTATATTATTTTTTCTTAGATTTTTTTTAAAAGTATCTGAAATCTCAAGATCTTCAATATTAATATTTAAGTATTTTTTACTCACAGGTATTTCTTTTTCTATATCATATAATGTAATGTTTTCATTTTTTATTGGATTAAAGTCAGGTTTAAATGATTCTATAACCTTTTTTACATCTTTAAATTTAAGAATAAGATGTGTAAAAAAATTTTTCAATTTTGGATTTAGTTTATTTGCTGAAAAAAGATTTCTTATTTCAGCACGATGTAATATAATATCCATTGCACATTTTGAACATATTATTTGATTATTTAAAGATTTAATTTGATTTCCCTTATTTAGTATTTTGAACTCTCTTTTTTCTAAACAATATTCACAAAATGTTAATTTTATAATCTTTTCTTTTTGAAATTGTAAATTATTAAGCATTTCAAAAAATGGCTGTAATTCTAATGAATCCAAACTAGAAAATGCTATATATCTATTGTAGTCTGATAACAAAAATTTTTTAAATAATTTTGGTTCTATTGGATTTATTACTCCATCAGGGGAGATCTTATCAAATTTTAGGGTACAAAGTTTATTCTTAAAATCTAAACCCAAAATAATAAATCCATTAAAAAAAGGTTTTGATATATAAGAAAAGGACTTTTTTTTTAGTTTATTTAGAGATTTAATATAAAAGAAATTAACGTTGTACTTATTCTCAACTTTATTCTTTAAATCTCTATTAATAACAATAAAAAAATCTTTTTGAATTACTTTCATCCTTTAAAAAAAATACTATATCTTGTTGCTTTAGATATATAATGTGATATTGATTAAAGATTTTATTATTACTAATACGAGAAAATCCCTTCCCTTTAAAGATAGGATGAATTTTATACATTATCACAGTTATTCACTATTCTTTCTCTTTTTAAATTTCTCTATTTCATATTATGACATTGAATATGTTCAAAATTATTAACATTAAGGATATGAAACAAATTAAAATGTGAGGATTAATATTGCCCATAGGTAAATGCGGTTAATAGAATAGCGGTTTATGAATTCCCAAAAAAATCGAATGGTATCAAGCTCTTAAATATTTTATCAAAAAGTTAAAATCATCCCTTTTAAAGAATAATTATTCACTCTCTATCTGCCTCTGATTAGATTTCTTTTATTAAATTGAGTTTAAAATAAAAATTATAGTTAAAAACAAATAGAACATAAAACATTATAATAAGAAAAGATTAGAATCCAAAAATCTGTTTTATTTGATCATAGAGGCCCTTAATCTCTTTCAATTTTGCCTCATCTCCTTCATTTAAATAATGCTCAATCCACTGTGATAATCCTCCATTTTGAATCCATTGCAACAAGAATTCTACTGATTGCTTTTCTTCTTCTGACATATTTTTAAAAATCTTCTATATTTTTATTTTCTTATTATAAAAAATATAGTCAAACTACTTAAAATTATTTATCTTAAAATAAATATATCTAATTTAAATATATTGATAAATTCTAAAAATACTAGTATAAGAAGTATAATACAATAATAAAATTGATGAAATATGCCAGATATTATTATAAAGACTCCAAATTTAGATGATATTTTCGAAAAATGGAAGCAAGATACAAATCGAAAGAATAAAAAAGGATTAGAAAAACAATTCGGAACAAAGGGTGCTGTTTTTTCGTTAGATATTATTTCTGCTGCCGAAACAGTAAAAGATACAATGAAAGAAGCAGCAATATATTTTGCTATCAAAAAAACCGTTGAACCTGTTAAAGAAGGAGAAAAAGAAGAAACCGTAAAAGCAGATCGCGTAAGTAGAATTATATTTTATAATTTTAAAAAAGATGTTATAAAAGATAATTGGGATGGAGAAGAATTAGTTCCATTTTATAATACATTAAAAACCAAATCATGTCCAAAATGTAATGGTCGAGGTTATCATGAAGCAAAATGTAAAACCTGTGATGGAAAAGGAAAAATCTCTACAAAAATAACCGTATTTGAAGATGAAGAAAAAAATAAAATAAAAAAAGATTTTGAATATCCTTGTGATAACTGTTTTGCTATAGGCAGTTTTAAAGAAACTTGTAAAGAATGTAATGGTAGTAAAAATCTTTATACATATAATATCAA
>CAZBEU010000543.1:0-3315 GCA_964491005.1 uncultured archaeon
AGTTGAGAGATCAATCATATCCTAATATTGATTCTGAAAATCTGTTTAAAAAATATCAAAATAACTGTAAAGGATTGATTATTTTTACTTTCGGAGATAATGCTCTATGGTATTCACGGGGAAATGATGAGAGAAAGTATTTTTCACCATATAAAATAACCCCAATCGATACTACTGGTGCTGGGGATTCATTTCGTTCAGGCATTATTTATGGACTACTTAATTCATGGAAGGATCGAGATATCATAAATTTTGCATGTGCTGTTTCTGCATGTGTATGTCTTAGTATTCCTCATACTCTTAATGCTCCTAATTTAGATGGAGTGACTAAATTTATGGAAGAAAATAGAAATAATCATTGATTTCTCAAATTTTATGAACAATTAAAAGTAGGCATCATTGATGTATAAAATAAAATACCTCAAATTATAAATTTGAATAAAATTAGTCTAAATTTTTAATCTTTTTACCTTAGATCATATGTATTCTTATATCTCCTTTTCGATCTACACTATATTTAAAGTTAAAATCTTGAGTATCGATTTTTTCTAAGGATTTTATATTTTTTTTATTATAATTTAAAATCAATTTTGTTAAAGCAATAACTTTCTCACTATTATGTTCTCTATAGGCATTTTTCAGTTTTTTAAGCAATTCTCTTATCTTATTATTATAGGTCAAATCTTTTTCCTTCTTTTCTAATTTTATTTAAATCTTTTTTATTGTATAAATCTTCTTAAAGAAAAAAATCTCAATAATAAAGATAAAAATATGATTATTAAAATCTTTGTATTTATTTAATAATATTTATATCTGAATAAAATAATCCTTTTCATTTAATATATCAAATATGATATTTTGATATTTAAATTTTGAATTTAATAATTCACATATTTTCTTAGAAAAATCTCTTAAATTTTTTGCATATTTCTTTCTCTCTTTTTTTTGTTCATTAAGATATTCATGTATCATTTTCCTTACTTTTTCGGTATCATGGCTTTCACAGAATTTCACCCAATGAATCGAGATTTTACAAATTGATCGTATTTCTTCATCGGAATATTCCCTTTTATCATATACTAATTCATGATATTTGTCAATAGAACTTTGTACTCTTTCTAGATGATCTGCAATTGCTAATGAAAAACGACAAAGGCTTATCAGATTTGAAATAGTTCTTGTATTACGTGTATTAGCGGCTTCTTCAAACGCAGTCCAAGAAGATATCCATTCTTTTTTATGGATAGTATCCTCGCTCATATTAACCATAGCAACATTAATAATATCACTTAAATCTACATCATGACCTCTTTTGATCTTTTTAGAAAAGATTTGTTTTAAACTTGAACCTTCTAAATAACTTCCCGCTCCAAAATCTAATAATTGATTTGTATCATTTGCAGCAAATAATGTCTCTGTCTGATCCTTATTTGTTTTTAAATTTGTCCATGATACCTTTTTTTCCCATTCTAGGGTATTTTTATTCTTTACAAATCCATTTTCTAACAATGCTCTTCTTAAAATATTTGTATGAAATGTCCAAAAATCAATATCATCCGTAAATCTCTTTCTTCTCCAATCTCTGGTTGTATATTTTCCTAAATATAATTTTAATGTTCCCCTTACTAACGATTTTTTGTTATTTTTTAACGTCTTTTTTGCTTCTTCATAACATATATGATTTGGTTCTTTTGAATATTTTTCTATTGTTTCCAATATTTTTCTTGTTTCCTTTGCAACTATATCACATGGAATTTGCCCATCTGAGGGGTAGCATCTTGCACCTCCATCTAGAAAATATCTAAACAATTTAATATCCGATTTCGGAATTGTATACCATGGATTATCAAATAAAATTTTATTAAAGATAAAATGGGTTATTTTATTATCATCTTCTTCTATTTTTATAGGAGATACATCCCTTAAATTATCTCCATTTTTTACAGAGTCTGTTTTATTATCAAAAAATTCGTTCATATATCTCAAAATTATCTTCTTATCTGGCACTCTCCGTAATTTTATGAAATTACGTATTTCATATATAAATTAGAATTATATAAAGTTATATAAAGATAAGGTATATAATTAGATTATAAATATAGATTTATAGTTAAAAAATAAGTCAATTATTGAAGGGTTTTAATTTTGACTGTAGAAAATGAGTTAAAAATTGAACAAGAAGGAGAAATCTTAACAAAAAAATTTGAATATCGAAAAATAAAATATTTTATTTTAGTAAAGGAGATATCTTCTGGTAATAGATTTATTCTGTTACAATATTTAATAAGAGATGATTTTACATCTAAATGCATTGAACTTTTTTATATTCTTATGAATGAATTTGATATTGATACTAATATTGAAAAAGGATCATTTTTATGGATATATAGAACTCTCCCTGAAGAAACATATAGTTCATTAGATGATGTTATAAATTCTTTAGAAGCTATAGCAACAGAACAAATTGAATTCTTTTACTCTATAAAAAATAATATAGATATTCTTTTAAAGAAAAAATTAAAAAAGCTAAAAAATACTGTTCAAGAATTTAAAAATATTGTAAAGTAAGTATTATAGACTAATAATTGTTTAAAATATTATATTTAAATAATTAAACTTAATTAGAAGAATTTTTAGCTTTTTATAAATAATACTTAAACAATAAATCATTGAGAATTTGAAAAATATTGAGTCGATTTTTTAATATTTTTACTTATACGCCATGGGATAATCTTCAAATAAATCAATTATCTGAAGTGAAACTATTATCCATTATGGACATATATAATAAATATCCTGTTATAGAAGCTGAGTTTTTTGATGATTTAAAATCAAATATCAAAAATTTTAGTCATTATGAGTCATTTAGTACAATAAAAAGGATTATTGGTCCCAATTTAGAAGATTATTCAATTCAAGATTGGATTTTTATTTGGGTTATTGATCTTGAAAATAGATTTTATCAATTTTTAATTCAAAAAACAAATAAAGATAACGATCTTCAAGGAGTTCTTGTTGCTTTAGCTCCTCCAGAATTGATCCAATTATTTTCTAAATTTAAGAAAGAAGCCATTCTAAAGACTCTATCTCTAATAAATAATCCTAAAGAGATTAATTTTCTCAAATTATTATCTTCTCAAGGTAAATCTATTGCAGAAGATATTAAAACATTCCAAATTAAAAATAAAGATCTTCAAAAAATAAATCTTGTTAATTATTTAAAAAATACTCCTAATGTTTCAGGGCAATGGTTTCCAAATTTTTCTCCTAAATGCCCAATATGTAATGGTATTTTAACAGAATTAAAAGAATATA
>CAZBEU010000544.1:0-4373 GCA_964491005.1 uncultured archaeon
TATCTTTTTATTTAGAATTAAATCTAAATCTAATGGAGAAAAAAAATGGGAAAAGAAAAATATGCATATTGTAGCTTTTGTAAGAAAAAAATAGAAGAACCTATAAAAAAACCATTAAAACCTATGCAAAAAACCCTATGGGGAATGGGTACTATTGCTACATTAGGAATTGGAGCATTAGGTTATGTTATATATTCAGGATCAAAAAGAAAAATATATTGCCCTACTTGTATTTCTAAATTAAACTTTTCTGAAGAACCATTTGAAAAATCCTCAAAAGATAAAAAACCAAAAACTCCTAAAGAAAAGATATATAAAAAAGTAGGTATTGAAATTCCAGATAAAAAAGATGATAAATCTATTTCAACTGGTAAAGAAGAAGAAAAATTAAATATAGAAGAAGATAAGATTTTTTGTCCATTTTGTGGAAATCAAATAAAAAAAAATATAAAAAAATGTCCTCATTGTAAAACAACCTTAGAAAATGACGAACGAATCCAAGAGTAATTAGTTCATTTATTATGTCAACCCTTCAATAAAATTTTATGAAAATATATAATTACTTGAAAAATCGAAAAATTCTTCACACTCTCTCTTTTTAAATTCTTGCTTTCCATTCTTAAAATTAATTCTTATTGTATAAGAATAATGAGGTGGTAAGAGAAAAAAGAGAATCAAGAAAAAAAATCAATGATATCAAATTATAAAACAATTATATTCCCTACTAATACAATAATCTTTACTTACACTCGTAACTATAATTCTGAATAATATTCATAATCACATAATTTATTCCTTCATTACTCTCAAAATAGGTATGTGTATACTTAGGATTATAATATGTATATGGAGTCTTCTCCAATCTACTTTATGCGGGTATTCTCACAAGTCAAGGATATTGAGCCTTATTTGAAAAAGGATAGTCCCTCCTTAAAGCGGGTTTATATATATTATAGTGATACGTATTACGGGATAACTTCCTTCAAGACTTTGGAGATAGTATGATGATTACTATTGATGATATATGTTTTGAACTCAGTGATGAGTGAACGGCCTGATAACCTTAGGACTGGTCTTTTTAAAAGAAAAAGATTGATAATTAGAATAGAAATTGGTGATTTTTATTAAATTACTGAATCTTTATAAATAATTGTAAGGTTAATCAATAAACTTATTAATATACTGAAGATAAATATATTAAATAAAACAAATGAAATATTATTAAATACATATTTGGTTGAATAAACTATGGCGAGAGGGAGAAGAACAAGACAAGCCCCTAAAATAGCCGTCGATCCTTTAGATGTTTATAGCGCATGGGATATAAGAATTGCAAAATGGTTTCTATATTCTATTATTGTCAGCTCTGCGATTTTCGTGCTTGGAGTTTGGGGGTGGATTCTAAATACTTTAATAAGAACGGGTAAATTAGAATTATTTGCTAATCTTCATGTAGGGCTTCAAATAGCGATTATAGCTGCTGCAATCACCGGGCATTTATTATTATTAGTATTATTTTATACTTTATTTCGAGGAGGAATCCTAAAAATTTGTAGAGCTATTTTCAAAGATAAAAAAGTATCAAAAAAATGGGAAGATTTTACTACTCTTCGATGGCTTATTGGAGTAACAGTTGTAGGAACGGTATTTACGGTCTTTTTTATTTTAGTAGGAACTATTCCAGGATTTGGAGGAGCAATATTAGATTTCTTTGTATTTATGTTTGCTCATCTCGAATTTTGGAGATGGATCTTTGATTTAGGAGTCTTCTTTTTTATGATAATTGGAATAGTTTTTCTATTATTCTTCTTTTGGAATCACGGAGTATATTATGTACTAAAGAATATTAAACAAATAGAAGAAGAAATTGAAGTAGATGAACGAATTAAAAAAGAACAACTGGTTAATGCTGATGAAAAAACTCTTCAAAAAGTGTATAAAAGAGATACTGGAAAGAAAGCTATTTATAGAGGTCAAGAAACTAAAGGGTATATTGAATGGAAAAAAAAAATGTTAGACTAATTAATAACAAAAAAAAGATTTAGTAAAAATAATTTTTTTTATTTTATTTTTTAATTTTTAAAATTAAAGGAAGCAGTTACCTTCTCATCATTCGAGGATTTCTAAATAGATCCATTTCAGCTTTTGGAATTTTATAATCTGATGTTCCTGTTTTCTCCATTTTCTTATATAATTCCTTAATCATATCCTCGATCTCTCCCATAAAATTAGCTCCACATGCAAATAGGATAACAGTATGGATAAATGTTTTATCTTTAGCAAGGTTTGCATCATAGATTTCAATTTCAAACTCTTTTTGAACACGTTGGCCGTCTATTCTTCCTATTTTTACATCTCCTAGATATAATTCATAATCATTTCCAAGACCCACAACTCCTTTAGCATCGATTACTTGAAATTTATCTCCTGGCTTTTCAGGTAAAAGAGGCCATGAAAAACGAGTTCCTTTAAGTCTCCAACCCGGTGCAATTTGAATGATGCTCTTAAGTCCTGGAATTTGCACATAAAATATAGGTGCAATTTTATGAAGTTCATAAGTTTGAAGTAAAGAATGAGCTAAGCTTAATTCTACACCACCCTTGAAGTTTCCTCCTTTCCCTATATTTAATTTTTCTTCCATAATAGTAAAAATACGAAGAACTAGTCGTTTAGGTTTACCTTTTGGTGTTTCTTCCCATTCTTCCTTGTTAAAAGCAATGATATATTCCTTCTCCCCATCAATCTCAACAATACCTTCAATATCAAAATTCTTTGAAAACCACCTGGTTTTGGCTTGATATTTTAACTGCTGATGGATGCCCAGTTCCTCATCATGAAGCCGCGTGCGCCAAAAATTAACTTTTATCTTCTTTTTGGTTTGTTGGCTAGATTCTTTACTTTCATTTGATTCTGGTTTCTTAGCTTTAGTCTTTTTCTCAGCGGGCTTTTTAGTTGTAGTTTTTTTAGTACTACTTTCGCTTTTTTTTTTCGCCATAAAACTCACTTTTTTTAAATTATAGTTTTTTTTTTACTTTTTAATATTAAAATTAATTATTAAATCTTATATAATATATATTACGGATTTATGATATAAATTCGATGTTACTTAGGAAGAGTTTTAATTTCCTTTTCTTAAAACTTATATTGTCAATTTAAATATCAATGTTATTTACAATTATTATATCACGAGATTTATAGGTCTAAATTTCTAAATAGAGAAATTTTTTTATTTCTCTGGATTAATTTTTAGATTTAACGAGGGACAAACGCTCTTATCAGTCGGTCTTTATCTTGAAGATTTTATTGATGTTTCGAGGGATTTTTTCGGAAATCAGTTTTGATTTACTCTATTATGATTTAAATAGAAAAATTAATTATAATATTTATAGAAAATGAGTATTATACTTGGTCCACATCGTGAATTTAGAGTTAACGAGTTTATTACCTTAAAGCTCGAATGGGACGGTACTATCCTCTATGTGAACGATGAATAATTTATTATCTGTAAAAATCCTCTACTCACGATATCATATGATAAGATCGGTGAATTCGATAATATTGATCCTACAATCGATGTAGTTATGAGAAACTCCTTATGGCAATATGTATATTTCGGATTACAGATATAAATTAGATGTTATTTTAATTAAATTTTCTTTATTTCGTTAAAAGTATTTCAAAAGAATTTTGTTGTAAAATAATTTTAGGTAGATTTAATAAATATACTATTTTAAAGATAATTGCCAATTTTTAAAATTTAACTTATTATTAGAATAATCATTTTTTAAAAGGTTTATATGAGAATGAATTTATCAAAAAAAAAAAACAGATATTATTTAGTTTAATTTTTTTTCTGAGCTTTTTTTTATCAAGTCAATTTTTACCAAAAATAGTTCTTGCTGATTATACTGCTCTTGTTGGAACACAATGGACCTATGAGCGTTCTTATTTTGGTACGTCTGTTGGTAGATTTGGTATAGAAATCACAGATATTACACAACCATCAGGTCCAGTTTTAGGTACTATTTATGAACTTGGATATGCCCCTCAAACGGATGAGCAAATAGATGGATTTTATATTTTTAATGAAACAACGATTAATAATCTTATATTAAGTAATCCAACAGAAGAGCGAACATATGGAGGTGTATTATGTAATTGTGTTTTATGGAGCGTAGAGTTAACTGACATGATCGCGATAATTGATACATCAACAGGAATTATATTAGAGACAATTAATAATACATTAGGAGAAGATTGGTTTCTAGTTACTTGGTCTATAGAATTAGAGCCTCAATGGCTTGTAGATATAGGGCAGGAGGAACAATTATTGCAGGTAAAGATACGTTGTTGGTTTTTAGAGAATGGGTGAA
>CAZBEU010000545.1:0-21750 GCA_964491005.1 uncultured archaeon
TTATATTAGTCTCGATATGTAATTTTCATATTAATAAGTTTAAATAGAATTGTTTAAAAGAAGAAGGAGATTGATGTTTTTTTAAATTTTTATTATTTCTTATTACCTAAGTTCAAATTAACATCTCTTTAAAGAGAAGTGTTTTCTTGAGTAATCATAATAAAAAAAAGAACTATTTTTTAAAATAAATTTATATAGAACTTTTAGAACTTTTATTATATACCAACTCTAAAAGAAAAAGATTTAGTCCAAGAGAATGAAGTTTTAAAGGAAACAACTAAATTAATTATAGAGAAAACTTTTATGCCAATTTTTAATCAATTAAATTCTCTCAAGTGGTTTCTTGGTATAGTTGAACCTGACACAATGAAAGAAATGGCATCTGAAATTAATAATTTCCAAAACCAATATTCATCTCTTAATATTAAATTTGATGATTATACCAGTAAAATAAGTAACTATGTGAATAATATTATTGAATATTTTAACCAAAATAATGAATTGATCAAAAAACAATTAGAAAATTTAGAAAATAATTATTCTAAGATAATAGAACGATTTAAAGATATTGAAAACAATAATAACAATATCAATTCACAATTTGATTCTTTAGATACTAAAATAAATGAAATAAAAATGGAAAATAATGATTCGTTCAGTAAATTATCAAAAGATATCACCGGACTTAAAATTATACTAAGTTCTTTAAACGAACAAACGAGTTCAATAATGACAGAATTATATTTGATAAAATCAGAATCGGGAGATCAAGATGAGACAATTACAAGAGAGAATGGGGATTATAAAATTCCCATTTTTAAAATTCCAAATTATAAAGAATTACCTGAAAGAGAAATAAAGAAGAAAGCAGTTATAGATAGTTTATTAAGTCTTAAAAAAGAATTTGATGATGAAAGCGCTATAGGGCTTCATTTAAGTAAAGCGATAAATAATACAATTAATATTCTTACCAATAATCTTACCCCAAGAGGAAAATTAAATGAATTTCTTAGACCACTTAATGCAGACGTTAGAAGGTATCAAAATGATTATTTACCCAAGGGATATAAAGATTTAATAAAAGAAGAGATCGATAAGATAATTGAATTTTATAAATCTATAACAATAATAAAAGAAGATTAATCTTATCAAAATCCAATATTATTCCATAACATAACAAATGAAAATAAAAATAATTAAGGAGTATATCAATAATTTAAAGAGAAATCTTAATTTGTTCCATTTTCATATAGTCATATCCAATAATATGTGGTGCTAATATTTTCTTTTTAATATTTAATATCCCTGAATAGATTAGATCAAATGCAAGATAGGAGGCAGAAAGTCTTACAATTGGTGCTAATGAGCGAAGAGGTATCTCACCCCTTAACATTTGATTCAAAGTACCTTTTTCCCGATCTATAAATTCAGAAAATCCAGGTAATTTAAGTATCTTTGGGATTAATGATTGATATGCCTTCAAAAGAACGGCTTTATCTGAATTTCTTATTTCTTGTATTGATTTATCCTTGGTTTCTAATTCGTAAATAGTTTCATAATCACTATTTTTATCAGTGAACCACCATGCATATAAATATGGGACTGCCCAGGATTCAATTATAGGAATTTTCTCTTTACGACAATATCTTGTTATTATAATAGATGCTAATGGATCATCTAAAGCTAGATTAACCACCTTAACATCTTTTAAAACATCAGATATATTATTTTCATCAATATTTGTATATTTTTTAACAATAATACCCGAATTAATTCTATACAAAAGTTGTTCTAAGACATCAATTTTTCTTTTTCCTAAATCTTGAATATTACATAATTGCCTATTTAGATTAGATTCTTCAAATATATCATTATCACAAATAACTAAATTTTCATTTCCAGAACGAACTAATTGTTCTGCTACAGACCCTCCTAATCCACCAACACCTAAAATCGCAATTTTGGAATTTTTAATTTTTTCTTGTTCTTCTATAGTTATATATCCAATATTCCTATTGATTTGATTCCAATATGGATAAGACCAGTTCTTAAATTTATCTAATTTACTCATTTTATTTAACCTTAAATATTTAATTTTAATTTAAATTATATTCAAGAATAAGATGTCTTCTGTCTCTTACACCATTTATATATTTTTTTACAAAATTTATAGCTTTTTTATTTTCTATACCAATAGAATTTGTGTAATATCTCATATATTCTCCTTTTTCAGGATTAATTACATTTGGTATTGTTTTACCATACATAAAAAAAGATAATCCTCTGCCATGGAAGGGTTTATCTATAACAATATGTTCTATAGACGCGGAGATTAATCTTCCATATTTATCTTTTAAGAAAGGATTAGGAGCTAAATGACCACATGCAATTATTCTTCTCGTAGGTTTATGTTTAACAATCCATATTAAAAAATCTTTTTCATAACTGAATAAATAATCAAAAAGAACTTGAACATTTTTTTCTGTGTTAGGGGTAATTCTACTATAATAAGGCATATTATCTTTATGTAGTTTTATCATATCGTCTAAATAAATTTGTAGATTTTCTTTGTTAATATTGATATATTCAAATTCAGAAAAATCATATTTTTTAGAATTAAGTGGATTATATCTTATCACTCTTGTATAATAATTTTCTTCAATATATTTAATTGAAAATCCATTTTTTAAGAATAATTTTTGATATATCGGTGGATTTATGGGTTTACCAGTACAAAGTTGTTTATTACTCCCTTCTTCCATAAAACCAAATCCGAAAATTACTGCTGGGATATTTAGAGGACCAATGATTTTTTTGAAATTTTCTTTTTTAGCATAGTTCTTTATTCCATTAATTAATAGATGAATTTTATATGGATTATGATCATATGTTCCAAAATAACCAAAAAAAAGAATATCATCATTATCATTAAATAAAATACATAATCCTACAACATTATCACCTCTTTCTTTAAATATATAATCACTGACTCCTTTTTTTAATAAAATAGCTTTTACTTCATAATTTTTAAAAGTTTTTAAAATATATTCTTTAAATTTGGGTAATATTGGAATTAGTGTTCCGATCTGGAGATGATTTATTAATGTTTTAAAGTTAGTTTCCAGACTTAATTCATATTTAGTTCTTGATATTAAAACTTGCATACCTTATACCTATAATTCAATAGTATTAGAATCTTAATATTGCCATTATATTTAAAGAAAAAATCTTCACTCTTATTTTTTTAAATTCAATTTTTTTCTTTAAATACTCTCGTATTATTTCAGATATAATCATTCTCAATAATTAAAGTTCGATTAAATTATGGTTATAGAATATAAGAGTTTAATAACATACCAAGATCTATTCTCTAATTCAACAGATCAGTTTTTAAAACCTTTTAAAAATATTATCAAACATAAATCTTCTGAAAGCTTTAGCCTTGAATTCGAAATAATTGATAAAGATCGGAATAAACTAATAAATCCTATTCTTGATTTTGCAACATTAGAGGATGCAAAATCAATTCAAGAAATTTATTTAGACATTTATAAAGGTACGTATCCTTATAAAGAAATGGAAAATATTACAGAAATTAAAGAGATGATCCAGAGCCAAAATTATCGTTGGTTATTGTTTAAGGATCCTATAAATAATAAGATACTTGGATGTTTCACATACTATTTAGATTTTAAAAATAAAAGAGGTTATATGAGAGGTTTCAATATAGCACTAAAATATCAAAAAAAAGTTGATGCTATGAAAGCTCTGATTGGAAGTATGATTAAAATTTGGAGTGAATTTAAAGATAAAATATTGATTTGGTATAGTGAAAATCGAACTGCACATACAAGCTCTCAATATTTAGCACATATGTGCGGGATTAAACCTATTGCTTTTTTACCTAATAAAGATATATTTTTTGATAAAATTGAATCTGATGTAATGCAAATTGCATATAATTTACAAGCATTAAGTATGAGAAGAAAAAATATAATTCCTCATATAATTCCCGAAGCATATAATTGTTTTAATTATTCTAATCAAAGATATAATTTAGGAAAAATAAAAATAAAAAAAAAGAAACTGAAACTCAACTTTTATACTATTAATAAACTAAAAAATAATATATCCATTAAACTCAGTAAAGGAAAATTTAATTATTACAATAGCATTATCAAATTGGATAACTCAGAAAGTAATTTACATTTTCTTTATAATCCATTAATTAAAAATGTGGAAAATGTAAAATATAGTGTCAAGTCTTCAGAGGAATTATTTATATTAATATGGAAACTTTTAGATTTTATATCAAAAATGAAAATAAGATATTGTGAAGTGATGGTTTCTGCCTACAAACCTTTACACCAACAGATTTTTTATAAATTTGGATTAAAACCAAGAGGTTATATTCCATGTTGGCAATATAATTCCGAATTAAATATATTTGATGATGTTGTCCTTTTTAACATATATTTTGGACAATTAAATAAAATACAATTGATTGATCCAGCAAAAGAATTACTTAGATTTATATAATCAAAATTCTAGATATATTAAAATCAAAAATAATTTAATATTCAATTTTTAAAAACATCATATCTAAATAAAGAAATAGAGAGATTTTATTAAAAGAAAAAGAAAAAAATATCAATAATTTTCACTCTTTTTTCTCTAAAAAGACCGATCTTAAAGATATTAGGCTCTTTCTTCAGCATTAAGTTCAAAATATCTCTCATAGATTATAAATAGATTCTAGCCTTAAGGTATATAAAGGACGTTATCCCATAATATTTAATACTTTAAATTTAAAAACATTGTTAATTTTTCGATTTTTAGGAGTAAGTATAGTTCTTATAGATTTTTAAAACATAGTTAAAATAATAATTTTTATAATTAATCCAATTTTTAATAAAATAGGAATCTAAATGATTTAAAGATAAACAAGATTTCTTTTATAAATTATTTTTGCATTATTTAAAAAAAAATATTATTAATATTTAAAAAAAATGAAATCAAAAAATATAAAATCTATTTTTTTATTATCAACATTATTAGTACCATTCTTTTCTTTTTTATTGGTAACCTCTTCTTACGGAACAGTTCCGGAAATGATTTCAGAAGAACCTAATAGGGATGAAATTCTATGGGCAACAGGAGTACCTTCAAGTCTAAATAACTATAATCCATGGAATTATAATATGATGCCATGGACAACTTTAATGTTTGAGACTCTTTTTGGATATAATGAAATAGATCATAGTTATTTTAATTGTATTGGAATTAATTATAATTGGCTAGATGATGGTCGAGTTCTTCAAATAGACTTAAATCCAAACGCAATGTGGTCTGACGGAACTCCTATTGATGGTGAAGATGTTGAAAAAAGTTTTGAATTAGCTCAATATCAATATCCATTTATGGATGTATTTTCAGATAAAATTGAGTCTTTTTCAGCATTGAATTCTTATACTGTCGAAATTATATTAAAACCTAATGCGGAATACAGTAGAGCCGTGATGAAAATGATTTCAAACAATATGCCAATCGTTCCATGGCATGTATATAATGAAGTAAATGAAATTTATGTTGATGAAAATGGTCATCTGGATAATTTTAATAATAATTGGTTTGATCCCACCTTTAATGAAGCATGGAAAGTATGTTCAGGACCATATGCTCCTGTTTATCTAAATGAAGATCAAAATAAAGTTATTTTCCAATTTAGGGATGATTGGTGGGGTAAAACAGACACATATTCTCTATATCCTGATTTACCAAATTGGAATAGTGAAAATTATCCAAAATATGTAGGATATCGTTATTCTAATGGTAATCTAGAAAGTAAACCCGCACTTGAGAATGGAGAGCTTGATTTAATGACAGGAGGTATATTAGATATGGGTGATTTATTCGAGGATAAAATTCCAGGTGAATATGGTTATTATGTAAATAGTTGGTATGAACAAGTTGCTCCATATCAAGCTGCATTTGGTCAAATTATAGGTGTTGGAGTAAATCATCAAAGAAATGATCTTTTTAATCAACCATGGTTTAGAGAAGCTCTTTCTTGGTGTATTGATTATGATCGAATTCCAGATCCTTCAAGCAATGGAATATGGAGGAAAGCTAATCCAGGGTATTTAGATGATGAGAGTAGTGTGCAATCTTCTTATTTTGATGATTCTGTAAAAAATGAATATTATAAATCATTTGTTATAGCAAGAGCCGCAGAACTCATGGAATTACATGGTTATCAAAAAGGAGATGATGGAATATGGGAAGATGTGGACACTCATGAGGATATTGGTCCTTTTAAAATGATATGTCCTGCGTCTTGGACTGATGTGGAAATATTAACTCAAATGATTTGTGAAGATTTTACTACTTTTGGAATACCGACAGAACCTCATTTCATTATTACTTGGTCAACTAATTGGGCAAGTTGGGAAATGCCCATTATAGAAAAAGACTATGATTTTATGATGTGGACCTCTCCTAATACTGTTAGAGAGCGTCCTGAAATTTTCTTGGATCAATGGAGTGACCTTCATTCATGGAATCGTAATGTTTCTGGTTGGTATAGTGCTGAATCTATAAGATATGAAGACCTACGTCAGCAATTAGATACAACAGAAGATGATACTATCTATCAAAACATCTTAAATGAGATGCAACTAATATTGGCACAAGAAATTCCACAAATACCTTGTTTCTATAATGTTTATTATTATACCTATAATGAATACTTCTGGGAAGGTTGGGTAAATAATAATAATCAGTTCCAACAAATATGCAGTGATTTTACAGTAAAAGAATTTTTGATTAAACAGAGAATGGTTTTAAATCTAATTTCTACTGGCCGACCATATTGGGTCGAACAACCAGTTGATCAATATGTTATATATAGAAATGATCTTTCATATGATATAAATGCAGAACATTCACAAGGAATATCTTCTTATTGGATTAGCGATACTACTAATTTCAATATTGATGAGAATGGAGTTATAACAAATAATATAGAATTACCTATTGGAACATATGAACTAGAGGTACAAGCTTATAGTTCATCCGGGTTATATACCTCTGCTAGAATTACAGTTTATGTAGATATTCAAGTGACCCCTACATGGGAGGTTCCACCTACAGATCAAATACTTGAATTTGGAGATAACTTTATCTATGATGTTGATGCATATCATCCTTTTAAAATCTCACAATATATAATAGATAATCCTGATTTTACTATTGATGAAAATGGTATTATTACCAATCTAAATCCTCTTGATATAGGAAATTATATAATTGAAATTCAAGCGTATGAACCATGGGGATCTTATTGTTCAACAACGATTACAATTACTGTCGTTGATACTACTAGTCCTTCTTGGACTATTACCCCTTCAGATCAGAATATTCAATTTGGTAATTCTTTCCAATATATGGTTAGCGCTTCAGATACTTCAGGTATATCTCTTTATTGGATTAGCGATAATACTAATTTCAATATCGATTCAAATGGAGTTATAACCAGTAATACAATTCTCAATCGTGGCGTATATGACTTAGCAATAATAGCCTATGATCCTTTTGGTAATTTCTGTTCCATTAACATTAGCATCATCGTACGTTTATTTGGAGATGTCAATGGAGACAATAAAATTGATATAAACGATGCTCTACTTATTGCTCAATATTTTGTAGGTTTAAATCCAGTGGGATTCACGCATATAGAAAATGCTGATGTAAATGGCGATGGATCTGTTAATATTGTAGATTCTTTACTTATTGCTCAATATTATGTTGGATTGATTGATCAATTCCCTGTTAGTCAATAAACTATTTTATAAATTTTTTTTATTTTTTCTCTTTTAATTCTTATCTCAATTATTTTTTATTTTCAGATTGTCTTTTAGGTCTTTAATAAAGATAATAAAAAAATTATCTTGTATAATATTTTGATGCAGATAAAATATCTAAAACTTCATTTTCAGATATGTCATACCAATTTTGATATGCATCAGCAACAGCAAATTGCCATACATCTCTAATATTAGAACAAAAAATTTCATTAATGTATGAAATTGTTTTAATTTTTTGAATAGTATGTAAGGGAGCTGTTGGTATTGCAATATAAATACTCTTTGGATGATAATTATGGACCATTTCAATTCCAGCTAGCATAGTATAACCAGATGCTAAACCATCATCAATCATAAAAATCTCTTTATTAAATATAGCTTTTTGATAAAATTCTTGTAAATTTTCTGATTTACGATATAATTCTAATCTATTTTTTATTTCCTTTTTTGTAAATGATATGCTTTTTTCAATTTGATCTTTACTTAAATGAATTTGTGCTAATAAAGGTTTATTAATTAAAATTGAACCATCTGTAGTAATTGAACCAAAACCTGCTTCAGTATTATAAGGGATTTTTATTTTACGTACAATCATGATATCATATTTCATACGAAATTCGCTACAGAATCCCTCAGCAACAGGTATCCCTCCATTTGGAATAGCAAAGCATAAAAATCTATCTGAATCCTCATATAATCTTTCTTCTAAATCTTTATAAGATTCACAGATTAATTCTGCTAAAGTTTCACCTGCTTGATATCTCGATTCATATCTTTTAAATTTCATGCTAATAAATAGAGAAGATATCTTAGTATTTTAAAATAACATGTAAATAATTATTGTATTTGGAAAAATAAATGCTTAAAAATAACGTTGTTATACATAAATGTGGTATTAACAAAGATGGAAAAATAATTAATACAACAAAATATTTAATTTTTTTAATTTATTTTTCAATAACAATTCTCTAATTTTAATTCCTATAAATAAAATCACTCATCCCTCTTTATAAATTGAAGATTGAAAAATCAATAAAAAGAAAAAAGGTATAATAAAAGCGTTTTAGATAGGTATTAGACACGGTAAATGTTTACTACGCAAGTTCCTCCAGATCCACCTAAATTATGCGTAAGAGCAATTTCTACATCTTTAACCTGTCTATTTCTTTCAGCAATACCGCGTAATTGTTTAAATATTTCTACAGCATGAGCTGCTCCAGTAGCACCAACAGGATGCCCTTTAGCCTTTAATCCTCCCGATGCATTTATTGGTAGAATCCCATCTCTTTTTGTTTCACCATTTTTTATTGCCTCAACAGCCTTACCCTTTTCATAGAAACCAAGATCTTCCATAGCGAGTATTTCAGCAATAGTAAAGCAATCATGGACTTCTGCCAATTGAATATCTTTTGGTCCTAATCCAGACATTTGATATGCTTGTCTTGCAGCCTCTTTAGTTGCTCTAAATGTAGTAAGTGAATCTCTATCATGTAAAGATAAGGCATCACTACCTTGACCTGTCCCTTCAATCCATATAGGAGTGTCAGTAAATTTTTTAGCTACATCTTCTGATGCTAAAAATAAGCATGCTGCTCCATCAGTTACTAAAGAACAATCAAATAATCGTAGTGGATAAGCAATCATAATATTTGATGGACTCTTAAGGAAATCATATTCATCTTTCCAATCAGGTACATCCATACCTCTTTCAACACATTTTTTCTTCTTACTTTCCATTATTTGTTTAATAGATTGTTGCATTTGAGCATAAGGGTTTTCAACACCATTTTCATGATTTTTAATTGCAACCCTCATCAAATCTTCTTCAGTTGTACCAAACTCTTTAAAATGAGCTGAAGCAACTGTAGCATATAAACCAGGAAAGGTTGCCCCAGCAGGATATTCAAATAACGCATCAGATGCAGCAGCTAAAGCATCAGTAACTTTTACTGTAGGTTGTTCAGTCATACATTCAATGCCAGAAACAGCAATTACATCATGTACTCCAGAAGCAATGCCAAGAACTGCCTGTCTTAAAGCAATACCACTACTAGCACAAGCACCTTCAAATCGAGATGCGGGTTTTGGACATAATCCTACTAAATCTGCTATTTGAGGTCCTAAATGTCCTTGATGATTAAATAGATCAGAAGTAAAATTCCCAACATAACATGCATCAATATCCTTAGCTTCAATACCATTATCCGTTTTTTTAACAGCATCTAACCAAGCATCTACCCATAAATCAGGATTTCTTTTCTTAGGGTAATGAGCTCCGAATTTAGACATTCCTGCTCCAACTATAGCGACTTTTCTTGCTAATTTTCCCATATTTATTCACACTAATTGAAAAATATAAATTACAATTTTAATCTTATAAATAGAAATACAGAAAACAATAAATATTTTCCAAATTTAGAATATTTTCAAAATTAAATTTATTGTTATAATAAATAATTCATTGATTACAAAAAAAATTGGATTCGAATTATTACAGAAAATTACCATGTCTGTTTTGAATATATCAATGTAGTTATTGGTTCGAAAGAAAAAATAAATATTAAAAAATAATCTGGCTTTTCACAGGAATAAATAGTGATCAAAGAGAGCAAAAAATAGATTTATCCATTTATCAAAATGCTTCTTTAAAGAAATCAATAATTGCAATGATAGCAATAATTAATGCAAATCTTCTTCTAACGTTATAAGAGCCACATCGAGGACAGTAAACACTACTTCGGAACAAATAAAACCATTTATGAAATTTATTAGAACACTTTCCACATCTAAAATAGGGGCTCATAACGATTTAGAAGAAATTTAATTATTTAAATATTATTTTAGTGATTGTATCAGATTACTCAATCAAGGAAGTTTAGAAATACTTTTTTAAAATATGAAAATTTAAAAAAAAGAAAATTATGCTTGAGCTTCATTTAAAATTTTGAGATCATCTTTACTTAATTTTATATCTAAACTATCTATATCTTCATTTAAATGTTCAATCGAAGTCGTTGCAATCAATGGAACTGAGGAAGGTGTATTTTGAACTAACCATGCAAAAACTATTTGAATCCGTGTGGAATGATGTTTTTCTGCAATTAGATCTAAAGCAGATAATCTATTTTTTAATTCTCTTGTATTAAATTCGCCCCAAGCAGTAATATCTGCATCTTTTGGAATTTTAGCATAATTTCCCCAAATAGTTGGAGTGTATGCGACAAGATTTATTTCAGGATTATTTGTGATATAATCTAATAATTCAATATCTGTATACATTCCTCTCTTGGCAGGATCTGGTCGTAGATATGTATGAAATTGTTGAATACAAGAATATTCTTGCCAATTATTTTCTTTGCATATATTTCTACTTCTTTCTAATCTCCATGCTCGATGGTTGCTGCAACCTATAGCTTTTATAATTCCATTATCTATTAAATTATTAAAAGTACTTAATGTTTCTTCTAAAGGAGTGTTTACATCTTCTACATGAGCATAATATAAATCAATATAATCAGTTTGTAATCTATCAAGACTCCCCTTAATGGCATTATTAATAGCATCTTTTGAAAGCCCTTCACCATGTAGCCACCAATTATCGATAAGACTTCCATCAGGATTCTTGATATCATCTATATTTTTTGTATTTGCTCCAACTTTTGTAGCCAAAATAATATCATTACGATTACCTCTTGACTTCATCCATTTTCCTATTATAGTTTCACACTCACCACCCTTGCCACCAGGATTCCATATAGAATAGTTATTAGATGTATCTAAAAAATTACCTCCAGCCTCATAAAATCTATCTAAAACTTCAAAAGCAGTTTTTTCATTTATTTTTGTACCAAAATCACAATTTCCCATACCTAATTGGGTAATTTTAATATTTGTTTTTCCTAATTGAATTTTTTTCAGTATTATTCCCTTTTTTTATATTATAAAATTTAAAATCAATTATATAATTATCACTAGCGAAAAATCATATATAAGTATTACTATTTTAATAGTTCCTAATGGTCTAACTTCTTAGTGCTTCGTAAAGAATTTTTTATAAAAATTATTATATTCTATGTATAAATCTTAAAAATACTCTATAAAAAATTTAAATTTTATAAAATTAAGAAAAAGGGATATATTATTGAGTAAGAGAACCATAAATTAGTAAATGATTTTCATTTCCAATATCCAAGAGCAGATTCCATATTTTTAATTGCTTTATCTTCTCCGATTTTTGCATTTTCTAATAAAGTTTTACCTTCTTTTACAGTCTCACTATTTAAAATATTTAATTTCTGTTCGAAATAAGGGAATATTTCAGAAAATTCTTCTAAATAATGCTTAATTTTTCTATAATGTTTAGTTGCTTGGATAAGGTACCTTTTTACATTTTGATTCGGGGAAATATTTGATAACCAATCCAAATATTCAGCACAAGAATTTTTGGCATCTAGATAAAATTTAGCAAGGAATGAATTTCCAAAAATATTGAAATTATTATCTTTATAATTTTCAAGGATATTACTCCATTCTATATAAGCGTCCGGTCCAGATATAAAATCAGATTTAGTAACATCTACACCCTTTGCAAATAAAATTGCTCTTTTCAATGATTCTTTATTAATATCTTTGATATCATTCTTAGATTTTTGTTTTTTAAAATAAAAATAGTGAAAGGAGTCTAAAGGTTGGAGATCATTATATTCTATTGGTGTATCTTCTTTTCCAAAGAGTCTATAATAAGTACTGACTAAATATTTTTTTTTTTGATAACCACGTACAATACCATAAGCAGGAACCCTTAAACCCCACATAATAACAGGAGTATCTTTAGTTTTTATCAATTCTTTTACATCATTAAAGATTTCCTCTGATATTTTTAAATCATCTTCATTAATATGTTTAGATCTTGGATTATTCATTTTTTTTCTAAAATTAGCAATATCCCAACCAAAATCCTCTGTAGCTTTTTGAATAATCTCCCAAGCTTTTTCAGACAATAAACTTTCAGCGAGAAATGAAACCCATCCTTTTTGAATATTTGTAATAAAACTATAACCACAATGTCCACCTACATGGATATAATTATATTTCATACCTAATGCGATTAAGATTCCTGCTACAGAAGATACATATGAATTCCAACCTCCTTGGTAAATTGGATTTGAACTTACAATTTTTTCTATAGGGCTTGTTGGTAGACGATTCGATTTATATTGTTCAGTTATATAATCCTGATCAAGTTGAATTTTCAAATTTGATTTTTGAAAAGCTATAATATTGTTTTTGAGAAAATCTATTCCATCTTTAGTTATGATATATAATCCTCGTTGAGTTCTTTTAATTAATCTTGATTTTATTAAATATGAGATATGATGAATCATGCTAGTTTTTTTTAAGTTTGTAACCTCTAAAAAATAGGAAAAAGATTTTGATCCTAATAAAAGTTCAGCTAATATTTTTAATCTAATTGTATTTCCAGCGGATTTAAGGAGATCTGCAATATCATCAATAGAATCCACTAAAACATTATAGATTTTTTTATTATCTATTTTCTCGTCCAATTTATATACCTCCTTTTTTAAAAAGAACGGTGAAAACCCACTATTAAATCTTTATGACAGAAAGAAATGGTTTTTTTTATTTACTTTTATATATATAAAATTAATTCTATTTATTTAAACTTCCTAATATAATTGAATTATAGGACTAGTTTTGTAGAACGTTTATATAATCAATGATATTAAATCATATCTCCGTAATTAATACCACATAATAAAGTTATTTTGGTAATTTTAAAAAATTAAAAAAATATTTAATAAGAATATGTATCACGAAAATATCTCAAAATATTGAATCTTTTTCGCACATCAGGATTTTCTCATCTTGGACATTTTAAATGTCTAGGGAAAATAACACCACCACCACGAGTACGACTCAGATAAAATTTTTTATTACATTTATCGCATTTATAAATTGGACTCATAATAAGAAATAATTTATTAGACTATGCAAATTATATTAAGAATAATGTTAATTAGTTTCCAATGATCAAGAGAATTTAATATGAAAAAATTAGTATCAAATTTTTTTAAATATAAAAAATTCCAGATTTTTTACCGAGTGTATTTTACAAATGAAAAACATTATGAAACCGCAATTAAATGATGTCTTACACGATCTCCAAAAGCGTAAATTCCCATAGTCCCTACGGTATTAGTGGAATCAAAAGGAACAAAATTAGTATATTTAGTTTAAATCCTACTATTCAATTTATTGTCACTATAACTAAAAGAAATTTATTTATATTATTTTAAAATCAACAATTTTTTATCTATTTTTGTATTGTAATAATTATGAGTAAACCTCAATATGATATAGTTAAATGGGAAAATTATGAAATAGGAGACTCTGCTTTTCATACAAAAACAGTCACTGAAACAGATGTTATCCTATTTGCTGGAATCACTGGTGATTATAATCCCCTACATGTTGATGAAGAATTCGCAAAAACACAATTATTTAAAAAGCGTGTAGTTCATGGAGCTTTTAGTGTGGGATTAATTTCAGCAGTTTTAGGAACTAAATTATTTGGACCAGGAATTCTATATGGTTCTCAAAATGTACAGTTTAAAAAACCAGTATTTATTGGTGATACACTAACAGCAGTTGCAACTGTAAAGGATAAATACACAAAAAAAGATGGTGCTCTTAAATTTCTTAAAATTGATACAAAAGTATATAACCAAGAAGATAAAATCGTTACTGATGGAGAAGCAGAGATCATCTTCATGTAATAGAAATTTAAACCCTTTATTTTTTTAAGATTTTTATTTTTTATTTTATTTGATTTTTGTTTTTATTTTGATAATTATTTTATATTTATTTAAAGAGTTTTTTAAAGCGTAATTATGCAACAATTTTAAAAGAAGCTATACTAACTCAATATTCTATGCCAAATCTCGCTATTATCCCCTTATTGGAATAATAATGTTTTACTTGTTTCATTTCAGTTACCAAGTCTGCAATTTCAGCCAGTTTAGGATGGACCATTTGACCTCCAGTAAGAATAAGTTCCGTTTTTTCTGGCTTTTTTTTTATTAAGTTTAAAGCATCTTCAATATTAATAACTCCCATCTCTATTGCAACTCCGATTTCATCTAAAATAACAATATTATATTGATTACTTACGAGAATTTTCTTTGCAAATTCAATTGCCTTTCTTCCTTCTTCTAGATCTATTTCTCTTGGTTTTTCTATTAAGTCTTTTGTTCCAAACTGTTTTACTTCAAATTTTGGATTATTTTTAATAGCCTCTATTTCTCCATATTTTGTATCTCCTTTCATAAATTGAATCATATAAACTTTAAAACCATGTCCTGTTGCTCTTAATCCTTGACCAAGAGCTGCTGTAGTCTTTCCTTTCCCTCTCCCAAAATATATTTGAATTAAACCCTGTTCCAATTCTTTTTTCAT
Source organism: uncultured archaeon (assembly GCA_964491005.1). GTDB lineage: Archaea > Asgardarchaeota > Lokiarchaeia > Sigyniarchaeales > SOKP01 > JAFGOA01. The sequence continues at coordinate 15,342 of CAZBEU010000545.1, forward strand.
AGTTATAACCCTAAAAAATCATATAATTTAGCTATTCAAATTAAAAATTACTATTAATTTATTTTAATTATATACAATAGAAAATCAAAACGATTGAAATTTATTAGTAAATAATAATAATCAATTAATCAATATTTAATCTATTATTTAATTATTAGAAATATTAATTAGAAATTATTAATCCTATTATAAAAAATGTATGGGATTTCTTATGATGCAAAATAAAATATTATCTTTAGAAGAAGCAATTTCAACTTATGTAAACGATGGAGATTTGGTAGGAATAGGTGGTTTATCATTTTGGAGAAAACCTATAGCAGCATGTCGGGAAATTATAAGACAAGAAAAGAAAAACCTTTCAATATGTACTTTTGTAGGAGGGATCGATGTGGATATGTTAATTGCTGCAGGATGCGTTTCTAAAGTTAGAGCATCATTTGTTGGAATGGAAGTATTTGGAATGGCTGGCAATTATCGAAATGCGATTCAAGAAGAAAAAATTAGTGTTTCTGAAGAAACAGAAGCTTCTATAGCTTTAGGATTAAAAGCCTCTTATCTTAAAGTACCTTTTATGCCTCTAAAAGGGATAATAGGAACGGATTTTGATAAGGTACGAAATGATATAAAACAATTTAAAGATCCTCTTGGATCAGAAACTCAATTAATGGCACTTCCAAAAATAGATTTAGATGTAGCAATTTTACATGTGCCATATGCAGATGAGCATGGAAATGGTAATATTACAGGAGCTGTTTGGCTTGATAGTGATATGGCTAAAACAGCAAAAAAAACAATCATAATATGTGAAAGACTGGTTGAATTAGAAGATATTAAGCACTTACCAGGTAAAGCTCAATTACCAATGCAAACAACCAAAGCAGTTGTTAAAATACCATTTGGCGCTCATCCAACTTCTTGTTATTATAAATATACTTTTGATGCTAAGCATATTCAAAAGTATATGAAAATGGAGTTTAAAGAATATAGAAATATTTTTATTGATATAAACTCCCATAGTCAATATTTAGAGAATGCAGGAGGATCTAAAATGATTTTAGATATCCTTTTATGATAATGATTATCTAATATTCTAATTAGTGTGATAATTATTTAAAAAAATAATTAATACATAAAAAACCAAAAAAAATAAAATAAAATGAAAATAGATAAATTACATTTATTTATTCTAATTTACTGATAATTAAATCTAATTTCATTATTAAGGCTATATATAAATCCTCAGAAATCTTTTCTTTTTCGTATAGTTTCATAATTTTATATTTTGTGTATTCAATTCTAAGTTTTATGCAGTCTAGAGTTTTCTTAATGTCAATATCTAAAGAGAGCTTTATTAGAGCAAAATAAAGTGTTTTAATTGTATAATCTAAATCAAAATTAATAATTCCTCGATGAATCTGCCAACAACATGAACAACATTTTTTTTTTAACCAATAATGATGATTAAATTCTAATTCTTCATTGACAATATCTTTTAATTCATATAAATCTTTAATTATAGATACTGTATTCATTGCTTGAGAAGTTCCTATTGATAATCCCATCAAATTTAGAATACTATATCTTAACATCCTAGTTATTGATATAATATATTCCGCTGTATCATTTTCAATTAGACCCAATTGGTTAAAAATCTCTGTTTTAAATTCAGTTATTATTATCAAAGATTGTGAAAATAAATCATGTATCAGGGCACAATATGTTTTATTATAAAGTATAAATTCTGATGCTTTTTCAAGATTATTTATAGCATGATATAGTTTATTGACAAAAAACCTAGCAAGACAAAGATGAAGATTCTCTTGTATATAATTTGTAAAAAGTCGTATTTGCGTTATAATATCTTCATATTTATGATTTAATGTTATTTCAAATTCAACAAGATCTTCACACATTAATGAGTCTCCCTCTCGATCATTGTCAGAATCCCATACCTCTATTTTTAGAATATATGTTCCTATTTCAGCAAAATTTTCACTTTTAATTAAAAATTCAAACTCATTTTCTATAGATTCTGGTAGATAATTAATAATTAACACATTATTAAGATAAATATTAATCTCACTTAATCCTGAATCATCTCCGAATAATTCATCATTCGCTTTGAATTTTAATTCTATATTCTCTAATGAATTATTAACCTCTATATCTTTAATTTGGGGAGCTAAAATATCATCATCAACAATAATTTGACTTTGAGTAACTTCAGTAGTTAAAGAATCAATGAATATAGTTCTATCATCATCATTATCTATTGCAGAAATAGTAATCCTATATTCACCTAGAAAAGGTGGTAAATCCCATGAACCATATAAACTTGGAGGAATTATGTATTCTTGGTTTTCTTTACCTTCAGACGAATAATAATCTATTATAATAGAGATACTATAAAGATCATTATCATTATCTCCACCAATTCCATTATTAGTATCATAAATCTCCCAAATAAAGGTTCCGGGATTGTTATCATATCCATTACCCTCAATATATTTAATATCTATTGTAGGAGCTACTGTATCATCATCTTGTATAACAATTGTTATTTCTTTACTTGTTGTAAGGGTATCTTCAGAATTATCAAGGTCAGCATCAGTTGCATTAAATATAAAAGTATGTGCTCCAAGAGAATTTGGTACAACATATATTCCACTTGGATCTAATAATAAACCTGATTCATCAAAAGCATTAATAATAATTGTTCCAGGATTTCCATCTGTGTAATCTCCAGTATAGCTATATTCAATAAGAGGAGCGGTTATATCATCATCTTCTACTTCAATTGAAAACGAGCAATAATCTTTACTACCAAAATTATCAGTTACTGTTAGATTTACAATGTAATTACCTTTTGTGTTATATACATAAGTTGGATTCTCATCTGTTGAAGTACCTCCATCTCCAAAATCCCATTCAAATAATGTAATTATTCCATCAGGATCATTCGAACCATTAGATGAAAAAGGTATTTCTTGTCCTTCTAGAACAGAATTTCCTACTAAAGAAGAAGCAGATGCTTCAGGAGCTATATTATAGAAAGGGATTGCAATCATAGATCTCTCCCTTATTGTAATTACCTCATCATCATCAGGATTCCATTGAATTATTGTTTGAAGGTCGTTCTGAGAGTCAAAATTGATTTTATCAATCAGTATTAATGTACCATACCATGGTTGAGTAGAATCTACAGGTACTTCAAATTGCCTCGTTGTTACACCTATTTTATTATCATTATTATCTACATATCCAATAGTACCCCATCCATGCCTTCCAAGATCAAGAAATCCACTATAAGTATAATCATTCACCTCATAAGCCGAAGTATAGAATACAATATACTCTCCATTGAGAGGAGATTCAATATCTGCTTGATTATCTAGTATTATATTATTTGGGAGGGTATTATCATTAGTACTTGAACCATATCCATAATTATCTCCTAAAGGAATTGCAATAATTGTTCGTTCTTTTATTATTAAAGATCCACTACCATAAGGGCTCCAATAATATTTAGGATTTATGTCTTCTAATTTTACATTTACTCTATCAGCAAGTATAAAAGTAGAATGCCATCTACCATTAATATCTTCAGGAATTTCAAAATATCTCTTAGTTTCACTAATTTCTATATTATTTTTTTCAAAACTAAGATATCCAACGCCAGAACCCGTTGCTTCATAGGACGCAATATAGTACATTAGATAATTTCCATCTAAATTATTAAACCCTATATCATAATCATGAAAAGATCCACTATTAATCGTGTGAGATGTAGAGAGAGTATCTGTTTCAAGATTACTTCCTAAAGGAATTGCTATAAGAGATCTTTGAATTATTTGAATTTGTTCAGAATTATCTGTATCATGAGGATCAAAGTCTATTTTAACTTTAATTTGTTCTGAATTCAGATTAATTATATCAGATATAATTATAGAAGCACCCCATCCATTTCCAGTCTTACCAGGGATTTGATAATATCTTTTAGATGTCAAGATATCATTCTGATCCAACATAAAATTAGCAGATATTAATCCTTCTATCCCATCAAAAATCCTATTTCCATTAAGATCATTCGCAACGCATCTTGCGGTATAGATTATAAAATAATTACCACTTAATTCTTCATTGATATAAACCTCATCATCAATCCAAAAACTGTTATACCATTTGTGGAGATTTGAACTCTGTTTATAAATATAAGTATTGCTAGTAATTTTTAGGTTCTTTGAATCATCATTTATTATTTCACGAATATTATTTCCAAATATATTTATATTTACAAATGACGCGGAAATAATTATTGAAACTATTAATATCGAAGAAAAGATTTTTTTGTTAAATTTTTTATTGATATTCATAAAAAATCACGAAATAAATAAAAAGCATATAATAAAATTGTTAAAATTATATAAACATTAGGAATTTAGTAATGAGATTTATTTTTTTTAATAAATCGGATAACTATTTTATTTTTTTTTGAAAAATAATTGATATAATAAAAAGATTAATAATCAATTTATGTTATAATTTATTTTTACGACAGTAACTTACTAATTTTTTCACTCTTAATCCTTCTTGATCTCTATGCATAAATTCTTGAAAAATATTATCAGGAATATTATTATCTCTAAGAGTAATTGAATCTAAGTTATTTAGATTACCAAGACCTTCAATTTTAGAAATTTGATTATTTTGTAAAGAGAGATCAACAAGATTCTCTAATTTTTCTAATCCCTCAATTTTTTTAATCTTGTTATTTCCTAAAATTAATGATTTAAGTTTTCTTAAATTATCAAGACCTTGAATTTTAGTGATGTTATTATTATTAAGAATAAGTGTTTCCAAATTGAATGAATTATCTAAACCTTTGATTTCATTTATACTATTTTTGTATATAGCTAAATATTTCAAATTCTTTAAAGAATTTAATCCTTGAATTTCGTCTATATTGTTATTAGCTAAATTTATATATTCCAACATAGTATTAGTTTTAAATCCCTCAATTTTTGAAAGTTTATTATTAGTTATTTCTATTTTTACTAATTTTTTTAAATCCTCTAATCCTTCTATCTTCTTTATTTGGTTATCATTCAATCTAATAGAGGAGAGATTATGAAGATTATAAAGACCTTCAATTTTTTCTATTTTGTTATTGCGTAAATCTAAAGTCTCTAATTTAGATAAATTGTCTAAATTTTCAATTTTAGTTATATTATTAAAAATAAAAGATAACTGTTTTAAATTTTTTAACTGATTTAGGCCTTCTATTTTTTGAATTTTATTACTATGAAAAATTAAAGATTCCAAATTTATTAAAGATTCTAATCCTTTAATTTCTTGAATTGAGTTATGGACAAAATCTAATTTATTTAATTGTGTTAAATCACTTAACCCTTCTATTTTATCAATATCTAATTGATCTATATCATCAATACTAAGTGTAGAATCTTGAACTCTAAATTCTTTTCCTTTATAATACACAGAAGTCATAATACTTTAATTGTAATTTTTAAAAATAAATAATATTTATTATTTTTTTTTTTCATTAAACTCTAAACCAATCAGGATCTTTTTTAGGATCTGTTTTTCCAACAATATCAGTCCATTTTTTGTCATTATTGATAATACCAAGTATATCTAAAAGGTTAATACCCATTTTTGTACATGCATTACAGAAGGGAAGTTGGGATACTAAAGTCATTTTTAAGTTGTTTATTTTACCTTTTCCACCAAAAATTGAATAAAGAGCTATATAGATTTTTCTTTCTGAATGACCAAATGCATAATTTTGTCCATTCCAAAAAGCGGGAAATAGAAAATTTATATCAGCAAATGGATCATATTTTATATTACCATTTTCTGTTATATAAGTACCGGGCATAAATTGTTTACCTTTGATTGATATCATAAATCCTCTAACAGTTTTACCATTATCATCATTAAATTCAAATGTAGTAAAAGCAATATTATCATTTTGGCTAAGTTCTATCCCTATTTTATTATAATGTTCTCTAATCTTCTCAATGATTTTATTTTTCTCATTTACTAAATCCTGTTCAGTATTAATATCAACTCCGAGTAGATCAGAAGCTTCTTTTAGAATTTGCTTCATTGATTTCGATTCTGAAACAATCCATTTTAATCTTTGTTGATCTTTATTAGTTTTTCCAGGAATATTAAATGTATTTTCCATATCAATTGGAACCTTATCTTTATCATATTTCAATCCTTTTTCAAATATATAACTACCATCAGCTCTTTTCTCAAGATTTAAAACCTCATTTATAATCTTTTTCCCATCTTCAGATAGTTTTGTCTTTTCTTTAATAGTTCCAAATATTCGTTCAATATCATAATTTGTTGGAAATAATCCCATATCTTTCATTATGTTATC
>CAZBEU010000546.1:0-5924 GCA_964491005.1 uncultured archaeon
AAGGGATTAAGAGAAACATCAAAATCATTAAGAGAAATAATGGATACAATGAATAAAAGCGTTCAATCTATGAATCTTGAAAAAGTTTTAAGTGAGTTAAAAGAACTAAAGGGAGCTAATATACAATATGTTCCTATGGCAGCTCAAGAGGTTGCTATTGGACAGCAGCCTGAGCAGATTTCTACTGGCATTGCACCTGTGGGATTAAAAGCTCCAGGGAAAACCGCCTCAACTGCTACTAATCAAGATGCTCAATGGGTTGATCCTAATGAGGCTGCTGAAAAGAAAAGAAAAAAAGAAGAAGAGGAGCCTCATTTATTGAAACCAAGTGACTTTTTTGGTTCTTAAACATTTTTTTTTAATCAATACTAAATAATTTTTTAAAATTCCTACTAATTATAATTAGATTAGAATAACCAAGAAAAAGTAAATTCCATTTTTTAATCTAATTAGGCTTTATATTGCTCCCATAATATCTGAATAGATATTTAACTTAACATTATAAAATTCATCAATAATAGCCAAAAGAAAATCAAAATATTCCTTTTTATATTTTTTTGTAAAATTCTTTTCAAGAGTATCTTTAATTTGCATTTTGTTAATGCTTTCTTTTTTTTGAGAAAATGTATTAATGATAAAATTTACTTCTTGATAAATCAATTTCATTCTTTTTTTTAAAAGAGGAATTGCTTTATCTTTTTGTTCATAAAATTCAGCAACTATGCTATTTACAACTTTTAGATTTTTAGTAAAATTTTTAATCCCTTTAGTTTTCATATCCTGAATAAGAAGAGTATTTTCCATTAATTTATTGAGTTCAAAGGTTTTATCTTTAATAACTTTAACATTATAAGTAAAAAGATCTTTCATAATTGTCTCAAGGAATTTTAATAACATACTTTTATCATTATCATCCAATTCTTCACTTATAATTATAATATTCTTTTTTAATAAAATAGCTTTAAAGATATATTCATAAATGATCGTAGGGAAAAAACTTTTTATTAATTTAATTTGTGTATCGTTTAATGACGATTCTTTTTGAGGATCATAATCAAGACCATCTATTAATTTAATATCGTCTAATAGAATATCTACTTTTTGATATCCTCTAATATGAAAATTTTTATCTAAATATATTTGAAAATGATGCTCACAGCAATATCCTGGAGGTATACTCACTGTTGTTAGAGTTTTACTGACTTTAATTGAATTTAAAGGTATAAAGAGATCTTTATTTTTTTTACATTCAGGACATATAATATTAACCTTTATTTTAACATCAGAATCCTCATCTAATTCTATATTTTTCATATGTAGAGCACCCTAAATAATATAAATCAAATAAAATAAAAAATTTTATTACAAAATTGAAGTTCAATTCTAAAGATAATACTAAGAAATTAAAACTTTTCTTAATAGGTAATATATCAATTAACAATAACATATTTAAATATTTCTCAGAAAAATGCAGATATTATTTTTGATTTCTGTAAAAAGTCTAAATGTGATTATACCAAATTAATAGAAAGATTAAATATCTAATTAATATATGAATAATTCCATAAACGCTTCCAACCTAGTTCGAGTTTGTTCAATATTCTCTCCAATTTTATTAAAAGATATAACAGTAGTTGGGATTTCAAGATGTTTCTTAATTTTATTCCTTAATAACGTATAACAATTTGCGATACTATGGCATCCAAAAACTTGATTGAATATCATACCATCTACTTTAAGCTCTTTAGCAGAATTCATATAATTATCAGTTAAAGCATTTTGATCATATCCTATTCCATTTGTAGTTATATTCATTAAAAATTTAGCATATTCTTCGATTGGGTCTGAATTATTAGAAGAAGGTATTTCCTCTAAAAACTTGAATATTAACCAATCGGCATAAATAGTTCTTGCACCTAATTTATATAAAATTTCATGTGTTTCAGGTTCCCACCCTCCAAACATAGGCGTTATTAATAATTTAGGCATTTTAGATACATCCATTCCTATCCCTTTCCGCTTTCTTTCATTTATTTCCTTTTGTAATTGTGTAATATTTTCAAGATAATTTTGAGCATCTGAATTGAAATCTTGAAAACTAAGTCCTAAAAGAACTAAAATTTCTGCGAAGGTGGCAGGATTACAAGGATAAAAATCATCTACACAAGAATCTCTAAGAATAGAGTTATAGATTTTTTTTATTTGATTACCAAGTTGGAATTGTTTTCTTAAACTATTATCAGTTATTAAGTTTCCAGTTAGTTCTTCTAATTCTGATATTGCATTTTTGATATTTTCTGCTAATAATTCTATACTATTCCCCAAATTTCTTGGAGGGATATCAATCCAAATCTGTTTAGAATGAGGAATGATATATTTTAATGATTCAGAATATTTATTCCAAGCACTACATCTAATTGAATAGTTTAAATTTGCATCTATATTTTTACCTTTAGATAAAAACATACCTGTAAGATTAGTGATACCATAGCAAAAATCATTTGACACACCATTCTTTATTCCAAGATCATATAATTCATTATATTTTTCATTAATTGTATGGATCACATCATCAAGTACATCATCTAAGATATTTAAAACATCAAATTGCTTTGCAAAACCTAAAAATTTTGAAGTTAAATTCCATCCAAATAAATTCGATGCTGATCCTAATACTGATAAATAATTATGAATTTTATATTGTTCCATTCGAATAGGAAAAACAGGTATAGCAGAAGCAGCAAATACCAAATCTGAAAATGGTAAAGCAATTCCTACTAACTTTTTTTTGTCAGCAAATTTCTTTTTTTTTAAATAATTTCTTCCTGCAAGAAAATTGTAGGAAAGACGTAATACAGATTTAAAAGTTACAATATCATCAGCAAATAAACTCACACTATATCATCTCTAAAAATGCTTCTATCCTTGTCGATAGTTGCCCTCTATTCGAACGAGAATAGTCTCTTTCTAAATTTAAAACATTTATTCCTCTATCTTTTAATTTATTTTTAAAATTAGATTGAAATAAACTAAAATGATCGCAAAATTTTATGATATGATTAATTATTGCCGGTTTCTTATTATCATCCTTATTAAAAAGGTTTACATACCTCTCTAAAAAATTAAGTTTATTCTCAAGATATACAGGAATACAATGATCTCCATATAGGTTATTTTCAAATCTTTTAGTAAGAATATCTAGTGGATTTTCTATTTTTTTCAATGTTTCTTTTTCAAAAACTTGGGAATAATAATTATAACCAATCCAAGAGTCAAAAAAAACAATATTACCCCCACTCTCTTCTATAAGATCTACTAAATAATCTCCTATGAAAATAGAGCATCCTGTTAGAATTATATTTTTATAATTATTTTTATTTGTAAAATCTTTTTCTTCGTATCTATCAATGAAATTTTCCAATTGAGGTTGAATATCAGGACCAAAAAGAATAGATTTTTGAATAAATTCTAACTTTTGTGAACCTAATATATCCAAATTTCCAATTTTACTTAAAACTTTTTTAAAGTTATTATATTTTAAAATACTTTCTCTTAATCTTACATCTGAGATTTTTGCTTTAGTAATAGATTCTATTTTTTTTTTTAGATTATTTAATTCGATTTTATAATATTTAAAAGAATTTTGACTTCTTGCATATGAAACATAAAAATCCAAACGAGGTAGTTTGGAGGTTTCAGAAATAATTTCTGATACACAAATATCTGTAACGCAATGATTTGAAAGTAAGATATAATCTACATTCTGTAAAAATTTAAACGTATTGGGTTTTAAATGATATAATCCCAGGCAACTTTGAGCAAAACTACATGTTGAAGGAGGCAAGAAGCCATAACTTGAATTCATCAAATCATCATTTCCAGCAAAAATCATTCTTAAAGGAACAATATCAGCTGCATCAAAAAGTTCTTCTGGAATATTATCGTGAGCTAGAAATGTAATAATTTTTTTTCCTTCTTTTTTCTTAATTTCTAAGAATTTATTATATTCGGATAAAAGTCCTGATGAATTCATATATTAATAAAAAATAAATAAAGATAGTACATACTAAAAGGATTAAATAATTGATAAAATTTATTGATTTTAAAAATTAGAGAAAATAGATATTTAGAAATTATTCTTTATCCATTGAGATCAAAGCAGCTCCAATTGCCCCGGTTAATTGTGGATATTCTGGAATGACAATTTCAAATCCCAATTCGACTTCTAAATGTTTTTTTACCGCTATATTTTTAGCAACTCCACCACAAAAAACCAATAATGGTTCAACATTCATACGTTTAGACATTCCGCCTACTCTTTTTGCGATAGATTGATGAATACCTGCTGCAATATCTTCTTTTGGTACTTTTTGAGCAAATAAACTTATTATTTCACTTTCAGCAAAGACAGTACACGTTGAGGAAATTGATGCGATATTTTTGGATTTAAGTGCTAATGCTCCCATATCTTCTATTGGTACATTTAATGCATCCGACATTACTTCTAGAAACCTGCCCGTTCCAGCAGCACATTTATCATTCATTTGAAAATCAATGACTTTACCTGACTTTGGAGAGATTATAATTACTTTAGAATCTTGTCCACCAATATCTATAACTGATCTGGCATCAGGGAAAAAATATTGAACACCCTTCCCATGAGCAGTAATTTCAGTTATACGGTTATCTTTAAAATCAATAGTATTACGCCCGTATCCTGTGCTTGTTACATAAACATCTGATTTTTTTAAATTATTATGAGCTAATATTTCTGTAAATAAATCATAAGCTATTTTTTTAAAATCATAAGTGGATCTAGCTACTCTCCAATCAATTAACTTTTTGTCTTTATCTAATAATACTATTTTTGTTGCTAAAGACCCAATATCAATTCCTATAAACATATCAATATACTAAATTATAAAAAAAAGAAAAAGATTTTCATAAATATAAATTAAATCTATTAATTATTTTAATTCTTTAGCTTGGTTAATCCAATCCTCAACATCTTTCAATAGAGGTAACTTTCTAAGTACATCGGGTTTTTCTTTATCTAATTTCTCAAGTCTTTCCAAAGTATTTTTTGGATTTCTTTGAGCTAGTTCTTTTACAGAATCAACACCAATTTGGTTTATAGCATCAGCAAATTCAGGACCTATGCCTTTTATTCTCATTAAATCTGCATGTTCTTGCCATTTATCAAGTAATTTTGCAGAAATACCTGTTTTTTTAGCTAGTGCTTCAATATCATCTTTTGTCATGGATAATAAATTTTCAACTTTTTTATATCCAGCACTATCTAACTTTTTTGAATATTTATTCCCTATACCTTCGATATTCACAATATCCATCCCAGGACCCTCTTTCTCTATTTTTATATTATATTTCTCCTGGGCTTCTTTAATCCAATCTTCGATATTTTTTAAAAGCGGTAATTTTCTGATGACATCAGGTTTTTTTTTATCTAACTCCTCGATTTTTTTTAAAGTATTTTGAGGATTTCGATAAGCTAATTCTTTTATAGAATCAATACCAATTTGATTTAGAACATCGGCATATTCTGGACCTATACCTTTTATTTCAATTAGATCGGCATTATCTTGCCATTTATCAATTAGTTTTGGCGAGATCTTTGTTTTAGCTGCGAGTTCTTTAATTTGAACCCAAGAAAGAGATGATAAATCCGTAGTTTCAATTAATCCCTCTTTTTCTAAAGTTTTAGCATAATCTTTCCCAATACCTTCAATTTCAATTAATTTCAATATTTATCACTTAAAGTTTTAAAAATATGATAGTGTAAAATAAAAAAGTAGTATATTTAAATCTATTTTTAAAAAACTAAAGATTAATTTGAATAATTTTAGAAATTTGAACTACTCACCCCTAAACAGTACCGAGTATTTTTTTGTTACATTTTTCATCAC